>DNYO01000090.1 GCA_003506795.1 Deltaproteobacteria bacterium | reverse complement strand
GCTGATATGTCCAAGTAATATTTGACATTTTTCGGTATTTTTTATACCATATCGTTCACTATCCCTATGGACAACGTCGAAAGTACTGAGGAAATATACAAACAGTATCAGGGGCAACATGCAACAATGGAAAGGCGAATACGGATGCTTTTGAAAAAATCCTACCTTACCGAGGCTGAGGAGAGAGAGATAAAGGTTCTGAAGAAAAAGAAACTCTATTATAAGGATCTCATGGAGAATCTCGCCAACTCGTTGAAGCGAAAGGAGAAACATTGAAGAGAACGGGTGCACAGATCTTCGTCGAATCTCTGAAGGCGGAAGGGATCGACACAATATTTTGCTATCCGGGGGGCGCAACACTCAACATCACCGACGCCCTGACAGACATAAGCGAGATCAATCAGGTCGTGGTTCGCCACGAACAGGCGGCCGTTCATGCGGCTGACGGGTATGCCCGGGCTTCAGGCAAAGTGGGTGTTGCCCTGGTGACATCCGGACCCGGCGCGACCAACACGGTGACCGGTATAGCAACCGCCTGCATGGATTCGATCCCCATGGTCGTCTTTTCCTGCCAGGTCAATACAATGCTCATTGGCAACGATGCCTTTCAGGAAGCCGACATCGTCGGCATCACCAGACCCTGCACAAAGCACAGCTATCTCGTCAGGGACGTGAAGGACCTCGCGAAGATCATCAAGGAAGCATTTCATATTGCCGCGTCCGGCAGGCCGGGACCGGTTCTCGTCGACATCCCGAAAGACGTGTCCTCGGCGCTGGCGGATTTCAAATACCCTGAGAAGGCGCTCATCCGCAGCTATCAGCCGACCTATGTAGGCCACCCCGGCCAGATCAAGAAGGCCATGCGGCTCATCCTCCATTCGAGAAGGCCCGTCCTCTACACGGGGGGCGGCGTGATCCTGTCGAATGCGTCGCTGGAACTCACCAGGTTTGCCGAAGCTCTGTCCATACCGGTCACGAACACACTCATGGGCCTGGGGGGCATCCCGGGGAACCATCCGCTCTTTCTCGGCATGCTCGGCATGCACGGCACCTATTCGGCCAACATGGCCATTACGGAATCAGACCTCATCATCGCCATGGGAGCGCGCTTCGACGACCGGGCCACCGGCAAGACCGACGAGTTTGCCCCGCACGCGAAGATCATACACGTCGATATCGACCCTACTTCCATAAGCAAGAACATCAAGGTCGACATACCCATCGTGGGGGACACCCGCAACGTCCTCATCCAGATGTTGAAGATCGTCGAAAACGAAAAAGAAACATACAGGCAACAGCACAGGAACGTCGCCGAGTGGATCGAAAAAATTACCGAGTGGAAGAAAAATTATCCTCTCACGTATCAGAAGAACAGCACGTTGAAGCCCCAGTACGTGATCGAACGGGTCTATGAACTCACAAAGGGCAAGGCCATCATCACCACCGAAGTCGGCCAGAACCAGATGTGGACGGCCCAGTTCTTCAAGTTCCTCAAGCCGCGCACATGTCTCACATCAGGTGGTCTTGGCACGATGGGCTACGGGTTTCCGGCGGCCATAGGCGCCCAGGTGGCGTTTCCCAGGTCTCTTGTCGTCGACATTGCCGGAGACGGCAGCATCCAGATGAATATCCAGGAGCTGGCGACCGCTGTCCAGTACAATCTGCCCGTCAAAGTCGTGATCCTCAACAACGGTTTTCTGGGCATGGTAAGGCAATGGCAGGAACTCTTTTACGAAAAGCGATATACATGGACGCATCTTCACTCGCCGGACTTCGTCAAGGTTGCCGAGGCATACGGTGCCGTGGGGCTCAGGATAGAGAATGAAAAGGATGTCGACAAGGTCCTGAAAGAGGCCTTTAAGAACAAAAGGCCCACTTTTATCGATGTCCACGTCAATCCCGAGGAATGCGTCTATCCGATGGTTCCCGCCGGCGCATCCCTCAAAGAGATGCTTCTTGTTTAGGAGGAAAATTGAGACATACCATATCGCTTCTTGTTGAGAACGAGTTCGGGGTCCTGTCACGAATTTCAGGGCTCTTCAGCGGCAGGGGTTTCAACATAGAGAGTCTGTGTGTGGCCGAGAGCCTCGATCCGACCGTCTCCACGATGACCATCGTGACGACGGGGAATGATGCAATCCTCGAGCAGATACTGAAACAGCTCAACAAACTCATCAACGTCATCAAAGTAGTCGATTTCTCGGAAATCGACTACGTTTCACGGGAAATGGTGCTCGTCAAGGTCAACGCCGAAGAGAAGACACGTCCGGAAATCTTGAGAATGGTAGAGATATTCCGGGGCAAGATCATTGACGTATCATCCCGGTCTTACACGATCATGATCACCGGCGATGAAGCCAAGTTGAAGGCCTTCATCAGCCTTATCAAACCGCTCGGCATCAAGGAGCTTGTACGGACCGGGCCGATAGCCATGGCCCGGGGCGAGAGAATGCTGAAGATCAAAGAAAAAACAGACATAAAAGGAGGAGAATCAAATGGCTAAGATGTACTACGACCGCGATGCGGATCTCAAAATGTTAAAGGATCGCAAGGTTGCAATCGTGGGCTATGGGAGCCAGGGCCATGCACAGGCCCAGAACCTGCGGGACAGTGGGGTCGATGTCATTGTGGCGGAACTTGCAGGAACAGCGAACTATAAACTCGCCGTAAAACATGGCTTCAAACCTGTCAGTGCCGCAAAGGCAGCCAAGGATGCAGACGTGATTCAAATCCTGGCCCAGGACAATCTCCAGGCTGAACTCTACAAAACCGATATAAAAGACAATCTCAAGAAAGGCAAGACCCTCGTTTTCTCCCACGGATTCAATATCCATTACAACCAGATCGTACCCCCTGCGGATATCGATGTTGTCATGGTAGCACCCAAGGGTCCGGGACACCTTGTCAGAAGGGAGTTCGAGCGGGGCGCCGGTGTACCGTCACTCATCGCCATCTACCAGGATCCCTCGAAAAAGGCAAAACAACTGGCCCTGGCCTATGCGAAAGGCATTGGCGCAACACGGGCGGGTGTCATCGAGACAACATTCGAAGAAGAAACAGAAACGGACCTTTTCGGCGAACAGGCGGTTTTGTGCGGCGGAGCATCGGAACTTGTCCGTGCAGGCTTTGACACACTCGTCGAGGCGGGTTATCAGCCCGAGATCGCATATTTCGAGTGCCTTCACGAGTTGAAGCTCATCGTTGACCTTATGTACGAGGGCGGCATCTCCAACATGCGTTACTCCATCAGCGACACAGCCGAATACGGCGACATTACCCGCGGCAGAAGGGTCATCAATGAGGAGACCCGCGAAGAGATGAGGGTCATCCTCGACGAGATCCAGTCCGGCGAATTCGCCCGCGAATGGATTCTGGAGAACATGGCCGGAAGACCCGTGTACAGTGCCGTAAAAAGGATCGATTCGGAACACCTCATTGAGCAGGTCGGCAAGAAACTCCGTTCCATGATGGGCTGGATCGGGAGAAAAGATTGAAAGAGCCTTTTATCGCAAGGGAGGGGCTGCGGATTATCGTCCCCTCCCTTGTTCTTTCCGCCGTCCTCCTCCTGGGCAAGTTCTTCTTCCTGGCAGCCCTGGTTTTCTGTTTTGCCCTCTTCTGCTTATATTTCTTTCGCAACCCCAGGCGTCGGCCAGTCGAGGTGGGGGCGGGTGTTCTCATCTCACCGGCTGACGGAACCGTGATCGATGTCAGCGACATGGCCGAGGAGGAATTTCTGGGCGGCGACGTAACACGAATAGCGATCTTTATGTCGCCCACGGATGTCCATGTCAATCGGGCACCCTGCGCGGGCCGGGTCGTCTCGATGAAACATGTGGCCGGCCGGTTCGCCATGGCCTTCGGCAAGGATATCGAGCTCAAAAACGAAAGGAACTTCATCCTCTTCGAGAATGACGGCGATCGGATTCTCATCGTCCAGATTGCCGGGTTTCTTGCCCGAAGGATCATCCCCTACGTAAAGCCTGACCAGCGGGTAACGCAGGGCCAGGCGGTGGGCATGATAGCCTTCGGCTCGCGTGTGGACATCTATTTTTGCAAAGGATATGAACCTGTGGTAAACTTACACGCGAAAGTTAGAGCTGGAAGTACGGTCCTCGCGCGTAAAAAGGGGGTACAATGAACAATACGAAGAAGAAAAGAAAGAAAGGCAAACCGAGCAAGGGGATGTATCTGCTTCCCAATTTCCTCACTTCTCTCAGTCTTCTTTCGGGATTCTACGCCATCATCGCCGCCATGGACAGGCGGTTCACATATGCCGCAATCGCAATATTCATATCGGCCATCTTTGACATGCTCGACGGCCGGGTAGCACGAATGACAAATTCCAGCAGCCGTTTCGGGGTCGAGTACGATTCTCTCTCCGACGTCATCGCCTTCGGGGTGGCCCCCGCGGTCCTGGCCTATCTGTGGGCATTGAAAAGCTACGGCAAGTTCGGCTGGCTCGCAGCCTTCCTTTTTATGGCATGTGGCGCCCTGAGGCTTGCCAGGTTCAACATCCAGGTCGACACGGCGCAGAAGAAACATTTTCTGGGTTTGCCCATACCGGCCGGGGCGGCAACAATTGCCGGCATCGTCCTTTTCTACTCCTGGATTGGTTACAAAGGCGGGTTGAAAACGGTCGTCATGCCCATCGTCATCTACTGCCTCGCCCTGCTCATGGTCAGCAAGTTCCGCTACATCAGCTTCAAGGATATGGGCTTCGTCAGAGCGAGGCCCTTCATGTGCACGGTGGGCGTCATCTTTCTTCTCGTTATCGTCCTTACGGAACCCTATCTGACACTGTTTGTCGCCACATCGGCCTACGCCATATCGGGTCCGATTTATACCCTTATCCTTCACTTCAAGAAGGAGCCTTCCGAGGAGCTTATTCGTTCGAGAGAAAATCAAGCAGACTGAGGTGGTCGTCAATAAACGCGTCTGCCTCTATGCCCCGGTTTTTGTAGGCTATGAACGTGACCCCGGCTGCTTTCGCCGTGCCCATGTCAATCTCTGAATCCCCGATGTAGACGGTGGCCTCGCGCCGCACTTTCAATTCTTCCAATATCTTTGCCACCCCTTCGGGATCGGGTTTCGCTTTGGCCTGCAATATCTCGCGGGAGCCGGCCGGGTCCTGTCCCGGCTTCACCTGATGTGCTGCGGTCACGACAACATCGAAAAAGGGCCACAGTCCGTACCGCTCCATGATGTGCCTCATTGACGTCGTCCGGTTGGTACTTATGGCACGGGATATCCCTTTCGCCCTGAGGCTCTCGAGAGTATCCGTCAGATTGGGTTCCATTACGAGATAAACGATAAAATCCCTGAAATCGATATTGCCCTTAAAGAATTCAAGAGCACGGCGCTCCACATCCTCATCATCGCCGCAGATGTGGGCGATGGATTCGTAAACGGTATGGGTATGGCAATAATGTAATTCATCGTCGGTCAGGTATTCTTTCCCTGTTGAAGCGGCGATGCTGGTATACAGACGCCGGTTGGCCTCGAGAGAGTCGAAAAGTACCCCGTCGCAATCATAGATGACGCATTCAACGTCCCATTTCTTTGTGCTGCCCATTGTCTTCCGTTCTCCTTTTTGGCGCAATTTCAAACCTCCTGCTTTTAAACCGTAAGTGGCAAAAAATCAAGAGAAAACCTCTGAGCAATATGCTTTAAAGATGTAAATTAATAGTTCTAATTGCAACAATATATGCTACAATTGTATGCGAAAGACTACCAAGGAGGCTATTATGATAAGTGTTTCCGTCCCCGGATGGGGCGATCTGGATATTGAATACCTGGTCATAGATTACAACGGGACCTGCGCATTTGACGGCAAGATGAAGGAGAGCGTCAAAGAGATGCTTGAAAGGGTATCCCGCTATATAAAAGTGTTTATCATCACGTCCGATACCTATGGAAATATAGACAGCGAAGGGAACACAATCGGTTTCAGCATCATAAAAGTCGGTAAGGAATCGAGCGCACAGGAAAAGGCCAAGATCATCAAGGAACTGGGACCTGAAAAAATAGTGGCCATCGGCAACGGGTCCAATGACGTATTAATGCTCAAAGAAGCATCCCTCGGGATCGGAGTGATCGGTGAAGAGGGCTGCTCGAAGGATTTGCTCAAAGAGGCCGATTTCTTCGTAAAGGACATTAACGATGCACTGAGTATACTTCTCCATCCCGAGAGGATCGTCGCAACATTGAGAGACTGAAAAACATTTCCGGGAAGAAACAGCCAGCTCAGGCAACCTTGTCTTCTTTAAGGCAACCTGAGCTGAAGGTTTTTTTGCCGAAGGTCGTAAAGGTATGATCGGAAACTTAATCAAGAAGATTGTCGGAACCAAGAACGAGCGCGAGCTCAAGCGTATACAGCCCATGGTCGAGAGGGCCAATGAATTTGAAGGCAGGATGAAAGCCTTGAGTGACGAGGAACTCAAGGCAATGACACCTCACTTCAAGCAGAGGATCGCTGACGGTGAGGAACTTGATTCCATTCTGCCGGAGGCCTTTACCGTTGTTCGGGAAGCCGCCGCACGCACCCTGGGAATGCGTCATTTCGACGTCCAGCTCATCGGCGGCATCGTCCTGCATGAGGGCAAGATCGCCGAAATGGCGACCGGTGAAGGAAAGACGCTCGTCGCCACCCTTCCCGTATACCTCAATGCCTTGAGCGGTCTCGGCGTCCACGTGGTGACCGTCAACGATTACCTCGCCAGAAGGGATGCCGACTGGATGGGTCCCGTGTACCAGTTCCTGGGACTTTCCGTGGGTGTCATAGTCCACGACCTCGATGATGTCTCCCGGAAGCATGCTTACGCCTGCGACGTAACCTACGGCACGAACAATGAGTTCGGTTTCGACTATCTGCGCGACAACATGCACTACGACCTTCAGGATTGCGTCCAGCGCGAGTTCAACTACGCAATTGTCGATGAAGTCGACAGCATCCTCGTTGACGAGGCGAGAACCCCGCTCATCATCTCCGGCCCGGCCGAAGAGTCGACGGACAAATATTACAAGATCAACAAGCTGATACCCCAGCTCAAACGTGATCAGGATTTCATGATAGACGAGAAGGCCCGTAGCGCCTACCTTACCGAAGAGGGCGTCGCAAAGCTGGAGAAGATCCTCAATATCGAGAACCTCTACGACCCGAACCACGTGGATTTCCTCCATCACATCAA
>DNYO01000013.1 GCA_003506795.1 Deltaproteobacteria bacterium | reverse complement strand
GCTGCTCGGCGCACCGCCGGAGTAAATCTTCTTCAACGAACTCAGGTCATACCTGTCGAGCCCTTCCGTGTTGACGATCCTCTGGATCACCGCCGGGACCGAGGGAAGCGCCGTGACCTTTTCGCGTTCGATCACCGCACATATCTCTTCGGCCTTCGTGGAATCGATAAGTACATACTTCGCATAGTTCAGGAAAGCGGGCCCGACCCCGCACAGCATTCCCTGCCCGTGGCTGACCGGTGCAACGGTAAGCAATGTATCTTCACTCGTTATCTCCCAGGGCCTGGAATGATATTCAACATTGGTGATAAAATCGTTATGGGTCCTCGGGACGGCCTTGGGCAGTCCCGTGGAACCACCCGTAGGCAGGATCAAAGAGACCTCCATCGGGTCCGGCCTTCTTTCCTCTATCTTTTTCAATGATGCCTGGTCGCGCGTCCCTTTTTGGATCAGATCCTCGAGGTTTTCATACCCTGCCTTCTGCTTCGCCCGCACCAGGATCACATGTTCCACGCAGGGGTGCTCCTTGCGTATATCCGCTATCAAAGGCTCGTAATTGATCTTGCCGTAGGTCTCGGGAACAATCCACGCCTTCGGCTGCGTCAACTCGGACAGGTAGCTTATCTCCGACTTGCCGTGGCGGGCGATCAGGAGAACCGTCCTTGCCCCTACCTTTTGCAGGGCAAAGAAAGAAATGATGAATTCGGCCCAGTTCGGAATCTGGAGCAGTACAAAATCTCCCTGCCCGATGCCGAGCGAGATGAGACTTGCCGCCAGGCGGTCCACCTGATCTCTCAACTGGCGGTACGTGTATCTGCTCGTGTCGTCCACCAGGGCTTCCTTGTCCGGGTAAATGTCCGTGGCCTTGTCAAACAGGTCTCCCCAGGTGAGACCGAGCCACCACCGGCGATTGTTGTATTTTTCGGCGTCTCCGCGCCTGTATTCATTGAATCCTGCGATGGGCATACTTCTCCCTCCTTGCTGCGAAACACATCGCTGCCGTTATTATGTTGCGCCTTATACTTCGCCCTCCGGTTGCCCGGAGGGCTCTTCTTGTTTTTCTAGTTGATCACTTCCGTTTACTCCATGGTGTTGCCACGAGGACAGGTGCCGGTTTGTAATCAGGGCTGACGATGATGACGAGCTTGCCGTTCTGCCACTGTGCCAGAACATGCGGCACGTTGCCGACACCGCGCTTGTCGAAGGTGACCTTCCCTTTTACCGTCACTATGTTGGTTGTGGTCAGGGCCTGCCGTATGGACTCACGGTCCAGCTTGTCTGCCCGGGAGATCGCGTCGGCGAGGACCTGGAATGCTGAATATCCGTTCCCTACGGGCATGCCCATCAGTTTATTGGGATACTGTGCACGATAATCAGCAACCAGTTTCTTGTTGCCGGGATACGGCATATCGGGGGTCCACTCACCGGACGTCATTATATAGTTCGCGTCCTTCCCCATGACCTGCCAGAAGTTGGAGAGGTCCGGGCCCCGGACAAAACAGGTCGCCTTGGGGGCGTAATCAAGCTCTTTCATCTGCTTGATCAGGGCCATGCTCTGCGGCGGTGTCGGTACGGCAAAGACAGCGTCACAACCCGCGGACTTGGCCGCGAGGATCATGGAAGAAAAATCCTTCGTATCGGGAGCGAACTTCCTTTCGAGAGCAATCGTGTATCCCCGCTCCTTGGCATACTTCTGGAGATACTTGGTACACTCCTTGCCCCAATCGACCTGCAGTTCAAAATTGGCTATCTTCGTGGGCCTCTGAGCCTTTGGGATTGCGTCAAGGGCATCGAGAAAGGCGGCAACTTCCATGAAAGAGAACATGTTCGGACCGAAAACATACTTGAAACCCTGGTTGAACACATTTTCCACGGCAATTGTAACGCCCACCCACGGGACCTTGTTCTTTTCGGCGATGCCCAGACCGGCAATGTTCATGTCGCTGGCAAACTCGCCCAGGTAAGCCACCACCTTTTCAGCGTTCAGTTTTTCAAGGCGCGTCACTGTCTTGCTGGGATCCGATTCGTCGTCATAGATGACGAGTTCCACCGGTATCTTCTTATTGAACTGTTTGACCAGAATCCCGCCGTTGTCATTGATGTGCTTTACAGCCAGTTTATAGCCGTCGGCAACGTCAATGCCTCCCGCTGCAAATCGTCCCGTGAGGGAGATCGACGCGCCTATCTTGATCGACTTAGGCGCGTCCTGCGCAAAGACCAAGATACTTGTGAACGAGAAAAAAATGAATGCGATCATCGCCACAACTAATGTACACCTTTTACTCTGCATTCGAAGCCTCCTGTTTAAAGATTTTGCTGGTTCTCCGCCAAATTAGCGGCCAACAACGTTTCCTCTCCTGCGAAACAATTGACGTAATTTTGCCGGAAGGCCGATAATGCCCTTCGGAAAAAAGAGTATCGTGAGAATGAACACGATGCCGAAGATAAGAAGGTTCGCCTCGCCCAGGGTGAGGGCAAAGAGTTCCTTGAGAAGCACGTAGCAAACTGATCCTATAATGGGGCCGATGAAACTGCCAACCCCGCCGATAAACACGATCAGGATGGGTTCGAAACACCACATCAGGGTGAACGGGAGATACCAGTAATAACTGGCGTTGAAGTAGGCGAAACCCCCGCCGGCGAGCCCGGCGAAAAAACTGCTGATCAGGAACGCGATCATTTTGTATTTAAAAGTGTTGACGCCCACCATCTGCGCGGCCTCTTCATCATCTCTCGTAGCCTCCATACCGAGACCGATCCGTGAATTCACCGTGATATACACGGCTGCCAGGGCCGTGACCATGATGATCAGAAAAACGTAGTACCGGGGAATCAGGCTGTAGGTTGCCATGTGCTGAGCCGGCAGGAAGCTGATGCCGGGGAGTATGTTCCCTACGGTGATCTGGGCTATAGATGCCACCGCAAGCGTACCAATGGCAAAGTAATGACCCCTGAGTTTGAGGGCAGGCAGCCCGATGATGATTGCCAGGATGACCGAGCTAAGGCCGCCTGCCAGAATGGACAAGTAGAAGGGGACGCCGGCCACCCACAACAGCCTGGCTGCGAGGGCGCCTATTCCAAAGAACGCAGCCTGACCGACGTTTATCTGACCAGTATATCCGCCCAGGATATTCCAGCTCTGTGAAAGCGTCACGTAGAGGAATATCATGCAAAGTATGCTGAACACATACTCCCTTGCCACAACGAGAGGAACCAGCGCGAGAGCGATAACAACAACAGCAGCTACTACGAATCCTTTCTTGCGTTCAGCCACGTCACACCCCCGCCTTTCTCACGAACAGGCCTTGCGGTCTGAACATGAGTACAATAATGAAGATCAGAAGGCCCACGACTCCCGTGTAGTGCACCCCGACCAGATAGACACCCAGCGCTTCCACGATGCCGAGAAGCAAACCTGCGAACAAGATGCCGTTTATGCTGCCGACCCCCGCCAGCACAATGAGGATGAGCGCCTTGTTCGTCCAATCGATCCCGATCGCCGGGCTCACTGTATGAAGACTCACCACTGCCCCGGCGAAGGCCGAAATTGCAACGCCGATTCCGAAGGCGGCGAGGGTTGTCCTTCTTACATTGACCCCCATGAGCATGGCACAGTCATGATCCTGGGAAACGGCCCAGATGGATTTGCCGAAGGTCGTGTGCTTCAGGAAAAAGTGGAGGCCGAAAATGACGCCTATTGCAAGGACTATCGTTGCAAGGCCGGTGTAGGGGATCCGCAGGTCCCCAAGGGCAAGAACAGCACCGGAATAAGCCACTGTGACGGTTCTTTCATTCGCAGTCCACAGTATGGTCGCAAGGGTCTCCATTATCAGAACCAGTCCGAAGGAAACGAGCATGGAATTCCTCAGCTTCTGTCCGGAGTCGTACTTGTTCATGGACATGAACATCGTCAGGTACATGAAAACCCCGATAAGAAACATGGCAGGTAAGGTGAACACCAGGGATACGAAGGGGTCTATCTTCATATGCTGAAAAAAGAGGACGCTTCCGTACCCGGCTATCATCGCCAGCGAGCCCTGGGCGATATTGAAAATCCCCATTATTCCCATGATAAGGGCAAGGCCGATAGCGACAAGGGCGTATAACGACCCATTTATGACCCCGTAGGTGATGTACTGAGCAAACTCCATATTTTCTCCTTAAGCCTTATTCGCCGTCCATTCCCAGATATGCCTGTCTCACCTGATCGCTCGCGAGGAGTTCGCTTGCCTTCCCTGACCCGACAATACAGCCGTTCTCGATGATATGGCCGGTATCAGCCAGTTCCAGGGCCATGACCACGTTCTGCTCCACGAGAAAGATGCCTATTCCTCTTGTCTTGTTGATCTCATCGAGGATGTGGCTGATCTTCTGAACCACCACGGGAGCGAGGCCGAGAGACAGTTCGTCCACGAGCAAAAGCCTTGGCTGGGACATCAGCGATCTTCCTATGGCAAGCATTTGCTGTTCTCCGCCGCTCAGCGTGTCTGCCCTCTGCCTGGCCCTTTCCTTCAGGATGGGAAAGACATCCAGGACCCACGCCATGGTCTCGTTCTTCTTCTGGCGGGCCCTTTTCGTTATTGCACCCATTTCGAGGTTATCCAGAACGGTCATTTCCCGGAACAGCCTGCGCCCCTCGGGTACCATGGCTATACCCGTTTCAACAATCTTGTGTGCCGGCATCGTGTCTATGCGCACCCCGTCGAAAGTGATGCTTCCCTTTACCGGCTTCAGCAAACCTGCTATTGTTGAGAGCACCGTACTCTTCCCGGACCCGTTCGAACCTATAAGGGTTGTAATCCCTTTTCCTTCTATACTCAGGGAGACATCCCATACAGCCTGGAGGTCACCGTGAAACACATCGATCCCTGTAATTTCAAGCATGTTCGTAATCCCCCAGGTAGACTTTGATCACTTCCTCGTTCCGAGAGATCTCCTGAGGTATCCCCTCGGCTATCTTCTCGCCTGCGTTCAGCACGACCACTCTGTCCGTCATACTGAAAAGCGCCTTGATCACATGCTCCACGACGATCATAGTCACCCCTGAATTCCGGACGGTCTTGAGAAATTCCACCGTCTCCATCATCTCGGTGGGGTTTAACCCCGCCATTACCTCGTCAAGCAGAAGCAGCTTCGGCTTTGTCGCCAGGGCGCGTGCGAGTTCCAGCTTCTTCCTGTAAATAAGACCAAGGTGACCGGCCGTCGCGGATACCTTGTCTGTGAGACCCGTTAAGTCCAAGAGCCGCCGGGCCTCGTCCTCTGTTTCCTTCATGGACCGCGCGCTGGAACTGCCAAAGGCTCTGCCCACCATGACGTTCTTCAGTGTCGTCATTTCGGGAAAGGGCCTGACTATCTGAAACGTCCGGGCAATGCCGGACCGTGATATCTGATAGGGCTTGAACCCGGTGATATCTTTTCCATCATAACTGATCGTTCCCCTGTTGGCCCTGAGCAACCCGGTAATAAGTTGGAACACAGTTGATTTACCCGAGCCATTGGGACCTATAAGACCCACGATCTCCCCTTCGCCAACCGTGAAGGAAACGTTATTTACCGCCCACAAGGCCCCGAATGATTTTGATAGATTCTCAACCTTCAATAGATCCATGCTCTTCTACCTATCCTCCTGCCGCTACCATTCGCGTCTCTCCTGTCACCATCCGCATCCGACCTTGTCATCTCCTTCCGGAGATCGCTTTCGGCAACACCATCTTGCTCAGGCTTCGCGATATCGCCCCGGCTGTTTCACACACGGCCGAAATCACCGCCTGCCTCGTTTCATCGTTCACTGATGCCGATATAAAACTGCACCCAACGCCTCCGACAATCGAATTACTTCCATCCCTGATGGCGGCCGCTACACCGGAGAGGTTCTCAAATGCACCCTCATCGTCGAATGAGTAGCCCAGCTTCTGAACCTCTTTCAGCTTTTCTTTGAATTTCGCAGGGTCCGTGATCGATTTCGCGGTTAATGCGCCGAGCGGGTATTTGTTGAGCAGTCGTTCCACTTCCTCATCGCTGAGATGTGCCATGAACAGCAACCCAAACATACCGAAGTGCGGGGGTCTGTGCCTGCCCACCTCAGTAGTGCTGAACTTGATCGGGTTGTGTGTATCCTCTTTTCGATCAACGTAGATAATTTCATCATCCTCGAGGATGCCAAGGGCGATCGCCTTGTTTCCCACCTTTGCCAGCAGGTCGTTCAGGTGCTGTGATGCGATCTTTCGCAGCGATATTGAGTCATACACCACTGATCCCAGTTCGAATAGTTTCGGCCCGAGAGAATAATACTTCGATGACTCGTCGAAGCTCAGATAACCAAATGCGATCAGCGTCGACACGAGTCTGTGGCACGTCGACTTTGCCAACCCCACTGCCCGTGAAAGCTCCGACAATGTCTGTTCCTTCTTATCAAGGGAGAAGCTGTCCAGAATATTGAACGCTCTTTCCAGTAATTTGTTTTGGGACTTCTTCTCCGACATATCACCCATATCGTCCCCTTTTATGTTCCGTATCGTGGAACGCTGTTCCATATGACAATACTACTTCCATCTCTCTACTTTGTCAAGAAAAAATTCCCGGTTCAAAAAAAAGCCTCCCGGCGCCGAAATTTGGATGGTGAAGAGTGGTTCTTGCGCGAGGTTTTAAGAAGCAATTGCACTGACTTCCGCATTTTCAGGGCCAGGAGAGTTGACACCGCCGCCGGCATAAGTTCTACGGGAACAACAGAATAATCTCGTTCCGCCATACATCAGTTATACATGTCTTATATGCTATAAAATGGTGTCTTGCGACTTTCGATGGATGCATATTATGCTTGAAACTTGGTCAGCATCACTTATATAAACCAGTGAGGGGGGCCTTGAGAGGTGCCTGCCCTTAACTTTTTGCTCCGGTTTTGCGGCTCTTGTTCCGTTCCATCTCTTCGTGATATGCTCGCGTGATGTCTTTTCTGCTCACCATTGTGAGAATCTTTCTCGAATCTTCCTTGCTCACAACCGGCAATTCTCGCACATTCACGGATGCCATTACCTTTAAGGCCGTATTCAAGGAGTCTTCCATCGTGACTGCCATGACCCCGGTTACGGCTATGTCCCTGGCGATGAGGAGAGGGTGCAGGAATGCGTCCGCCATCGCCGTGCGGAGATCGGTCATAGAGATCATCCCCACCAGATCGCCTTCCTTGCTCACCACGGAAAAATCCTGTTGATTTGAACCAATCATGCGCTGCAGAATGTTTTCGAAACTCATATCTTCAGGAATGGTTTCGACCTTTCTGTCCGGTACCACCGCGTCTTTCACCAGGAGGCGGTCCATGATATC
>DNYO01000185.1 GCA_003506795.1 Deltaproteobacteria bacterium | reverse complement strand
TCTTTGCCGAAGGAAGGGAAACGAGGAATGACTCTAGCAATGAAATTGAAAAAGCTCAGGTTACTGAGAAAAATGAGCACCACTGAGCTGTCCAGAATATCCGGCATACATCAGACAACCATATCCGCCCTCGAAAACAATAAACATGCATCGCCCGGAATCGATACGGTGGAGCGACTCGCCAGAGCCCTTCGGGTTTCCCCGCTCTATTTCTTTGAGGACAGAGTTCGGACACCGTTCGATCTCGTAAATGATCTCCCATCGGAGATATCGGATTTTCTTCTGAGAGAAGAATCTCTTCCCTATCTCATGCTCAGCAAGAAAGCTTTTGAAAATGGTATCAGCAGCATGACTATCGAGCAGCTTCTAAGGGTGCTCCAGGAAACTTATAGTACCAGCAAAACTAGGGGAAACGAGAATGCTAAGGAACGAAAAAGGAAAGATAAGGGAACCATCTAGTACACGACGCTGACCCTATCCATACTAAGGGCTGAGCTTAATTCATGGGGTGTCATCTTATGAAGATCCAGCTGGTCGATTATTCGGGAGAGATACAATGGTTTCGCTTGGGAGAACGGCTCATTATAGACGAAGAAGATCGAGCCCTCGATGACCTGATTAGCATCTCCTTTCATAACGTGGAAACACTTGCCGGAGTGGTTCAGGAAAAACCCATAGATGAAAAGCAGCAAATACCTGTATTGAGAACCTTGCTGGATACCCTTGAGGACCGATACGAGCAGCTCTATATCTCAGATGCCCATGGTGACTATTTCAATGCAAACGGCCAGAAGGATAATATTTATGACAGGGGATATTTCCATGAGGTTATGGAAGGTAATACCGTCATCAGCGAGCCCATCATCAACAAATCCACGAAGAACCCCATTATTGCCGTGGCAACGCCTATCATGCAAGGCGGTCAGGTCATTGGTCTTTTTGGAGCGACAATCCCCATCGGTTCTTGTTTCAACGGCTTGCGCTACCTGCCAATTGGTGTGGATGGAAAACGAGTCGGCCAAAAACATAGGGGCAGGAGGCGTGCCAAGAGTGAAGGTATCAAGGGGCATTACAGGTATGCGGCCTGAACTGATGCCTTTTTTACTATCCTAATCCTTACAGTTTGAGCTTCAGATACCTCTGTCTTTTTAATTGGAATTGTCGTAAAACCACAAGTAGATAATCGTCTTGTCGGGGCTTGACCCTACCATACCATATGAAAGTCCGGAAAGCCGTTTGCCGTCCAAGGAGAGCTTGTCGACCGCATCGGAGACGAACTAGGCCAGATGGTTCCGTGGGAGCTACTCGTGCAGTGACAGGGGCAAGAGAAAAGATTGGTCCTGATGGGGAAGGCACTTCCGGTGGGTTTTCTTCGATATTTAATCGGGTTGGAAGTCTTTTCCCGGGCCTGCTCCAGCAGCAGGATCTTCGAGGTCAAACACACAATCCAGATAGTGTTTTACATTCTCCCATGGAGCCCGGCTATCAACATAAGTCCTGAGAGCGCGCCCTACATCTACGGCAGTTGGCGGCACACTTGTTACATTTATATCTACTGCGTGCTGCAAATCAGCTTCTTTGTGCTTGTCTTTGTCCTGATGCGCATAGGAATGAAACGTGCGTATCTTTCCGGGGCTATAATGATCCGTTCCAGGGCATTTTCCTCCGCTCGGCTCGCCCCTTTCCGTATGTGACAAAGTGAAACTATCTTGGATCATATGTAGAAGCGAACCCAAGGCGACATTGGGAAAATCGCGGTGATAAGTTCCGTCATTGCGCAGGAATATCTGTTGGGCCGTTCTACCTTGGCCGGCAAAGATTTCCTTCATCCCTTTTATGTCAGACTGTTCCGGGATTACATCCCGGGGCATTTGCTCCGTGGCGAGCTTATAGGTAAACTCGGCCCACATCATAATATTGGCTTTGGTTACTGAGGCGGGTTCCCCGTCACGTGATCCCATCGAATGAAGGAATTGCATGTCCCCGAAATGAACCCGGTATAAAAGGACATTACCCGACTTGGCATCAAAGTACTCCCCCTTTGCAGCTCGTTTCTCACCGTCCCTGAACAAGATGTACCAGCAGGCAGTATGGTAGGGGGCCCTGATTGTCTTGCCTATATATTTCTTGCAGAAAGCCGTATTGGTCGACGCCAGTTCGAAACCTGGATTGTCATTCCACTGATTTCCAAAGATGACGGGCATCGGGGCGTACTTACCATCGCAATTCCTGCAATCGGTATTTTCATCGTCGCATCCGTAGATGATGTTGGTAACTCTTTCATGGGCGGGCGTTGTAAACATGGTTATAGTTATCCTGCTTGCGCTCGGATACCAACCTTTAAGGAGAAATGGGATGTCAAGCTGGACATCACCGCTCTTTGTGCCCGTGGGTCTGACACCGAACGGGTACCCTGGGCAGGTTACGCCAAAGACGATCGCGGCAATAAATATTGACATAACCAAGTTCTTGAAAAAAATTCTAGGGATATTCATTCGGACCTCTCTTTTGTGCCAAGATTATAAGCATTCCTCTGACACCGGCACATTCGACCGGCATTCCCGATTATAACTGTAAAGCTCTTAATCCTGGGCCTCGTCTTATTGATTAACAATATCGCAGTAAAATATAACATTCAATAGCAGTTATTATTTTATTTGAATAATTGCTTCACAAAAGGTATCTTTCCTGTAGCGATATCACACGATAGGAGGATTTTCAGTGGCCGATCTGCCCGTGAAAGTTGACCAGAACGCTACACGAAATAATTTGACGAGAAATGCTGCCGCTCTGGCGACGCCCGAAGGTGCCCCCGACGGACTGCGTGACTGGGTGGCGTGGTATTTTCAGCATGCGGTGACAACGGCGGAGAGTTCGCAAGAAGTCCAGGCAAGGGACCTGGGCCTTTTCATCTCCTTCATGGAACAAGTCGAAAAGAGCGACCTGCGGTCCCGGTGGACGCCCAGGCTGTCTGCGGCGTTCAGGGATTTCATGACCGGGAAGCGAAAGGAGGATGGTTCGCGCAGATGGAACGACCGAACCGTGAACAGGGTCATTGCGCATCTCAAGACTTTTGCGAAATGGGTCCATGTACTGGCCCCATTCCCTCTCGGCAATCCCATGATAAAGATCAAGACGATCTCTGTCACAAATTCCCTCGAGATAGAGCGGGCAATCGAACCGTCAGAACGGCGAAGGATCTTCGACGCGGCCGACTACCTCCTGCAGACAGGCGGAAGGAGCAAATCGCGGCGGCGTTATGCGAAATCCGGACAGACCGGTGAGAGGCCCTGCCGGAAAGGCTATCGCGCCTGGCGCAATCGGGCGATCGTCTACACCCTCATTGAAACGGGGATGCGACGTAAAGCGGTGACGATGATTGATCGTGCCGATATCGATATGAAACGGGGCAAGATAACCGTCCAGGAGAAAGGCGGGGCACGCCATACATATGAGATCAGCCGAGAGGGAATGGAAGCGATCAAGGCGTATATAGAGAATGAGCGTCCTGTAGATGATGCAAAGTGGAAGTCTCCTGCCCTGTTCCTTACGGCACTGACGAATGCCAACAGCAGTGGGAGGCTGACCCCACGGGCAATTAATCAGATATGGGATGAGATATGCGCGGCCGCCCGGGTCGAAGGCAGATCACCACACAGCGCTAGGCATGCTATGGGCGTGCATATAATGAAAAAGTTCGGCAACGTGGCGGCGGTTCAGAGGCAGCTCGGGCACAAAAACGCGGTCTACAGCATGCAGTATGCGAGGGTCACTGCGGAGGAATTGCAGGACGCGTTAAACGACAGATGAAAACGAATAGTTGCTTCATCCAGAATTTCTTACTCACTTGCCTTCTTCCTGAAGTGACATTATGGGTAAACCGCATGACGGGGTCGCCCTTCCTGGCCCATTCGTGGTAGAGGTGGTAGAACTGGGTTCGCTCGTAGCCCTCTTGGTTGTCTCTCTTGTATTCCTCACGCAGGGGCTGTAGCTTTGTATATTGGCACAGAGGGTTGCCGTCCACTGGCCACCATATCTTAAGGGAATCTGACCTGCCATCACCTCATAGGTACAGTACGAACCATCGGGTATTTTCATGACAACAAGCGGTTGATCGCAGGCGTTCTTGATTGCCTGACCAATCATGACCTGCGCACGGCTTGCCCCTTTTATTATGGCTCCCTAGTCATTGAACTTAAGAGTTGAGTCAATCTCCGCTTCTGACACATCAAAAATAAGCCCCGAGGGAGGTAATGTCTCTGTCAGGAAGAATTCCGGCAAACGATCGTCCTTGGTGGTAAACCCAGCCTTCTCATTGAATTTCTTTTCACATTCGAGAACCGAGGTCCCTAGCTTCACAAGGTAGGTATCATTAGCGGCTTCACCAGTTACAGAAACAGCACAGTCAATGAGGTGTTTCATCAAATCCGGCATGTCCAAGGGTGGGAGTGCTGCGAAGAGACATATCCCAAGGCTATCGATAGCTGCAAAGTACCATTGGAGAAAAGCGGATACGGGGGCCTGCCCAGTTGAAGCCGTTGGGTTATAGTCTGGGTTAGCAGGACTTGGGAGTGCATTGCCACATGTGTGATCCGCACCCATTGGTGATGTCGAATAAGTCACCCCTGTTCCTTTCAAGACACGAGGATCATAAGCAGCAAGAGATTGACCTTTCACCTGGGGAATGCGCTTGACACCCAACTTCAGGCCGGTGGCCAAGCACCCATTCCCTATCATCATTCCTCTGTCGGTTCCTTTCCCTGCCTCTTCAATGAGCGCGTAAGCTGCCTTTCCATCTCCCCAGGCGAGCAATCCGGACTCCATGGCAACGGCAACGGCTGCACCGATATCCATTGTATCGAGACCGAGATCATTACAGAGCCGGTTAATCCTTGCGATATCATCCAGGTCGTTAATCATACAGTTAGAGCCCAAAAGTCCCAGTGTCTCAAATTCCAAACCCGAAACTATTTCGCCACCCTTTTCATCAGTATAAACGTTTGAACAACCGATAACGCAGCCTGCCATACAGCGATGAACAGCTTTACTGTTGGGACGGTTTGCCATGGCGGCAATCATGGTCTCACCCGAAATCATCTCTGCACTCTCAAACTGACCCATAGAATAATTCTTTGTTGGCAAACACCCGACAGCATTAATCATGTTCACAAGGATAGGTGTCCCGAATTGTTTCAAGCCTTCTATAAGCGGATTGGCAAGGATCCCCTTTGAAAGCGCAAATGCGGCCTCTTTAAGCTTTAGCGGGTTAACCACCTCTACGTCCTTTGTTCCCGTATCGTCGATTACTACGGCTTTCACGTTCTTGGATCCCATCACCGCTCCGAGTCCGCCACGAGAAGCCATTCTTATCTGAAAGTCAGGTGACGTAACCGCTACGCTGGAAGCCTTAAGGCAGCTTTCACCCGCAGGCCCTATGCTGATAATGGCAGCATGGTCTCCATGTGTGGCCTTAAGCCTCTCAATCACCTCATAATTGCCCATGGCCCTAAATGTCTCATTCTCAATAAAGGTAACCTCATCCTTTGTAATTTTAATCATGGACAGCGTTTTTGAAACCCCCTCCAATACAACAGCCTGAATACCGAGGCGTGCCAATTTCTGGGCTACTGATCCCCCTGCGTTTGCCTCCTTTATGCCGTTGGTGAGCGGGCTCTTTGCACCAACCGAAAGACGCCCATTATTGGGTGCAGACGTCCCGGCAAGGATGCCTGCCGCAAATACGAGTTTATTCTCGGGCCCAAGGGCATAGGTATTTGCCGGCACCTCTTCGCTTATGATTTTCGATGTAAGGCCCCTCCCGCCGAGATTAGCATATATCGGAGGCATTTCATCATACCTGAACTGTTTTTTGGTAAGGTCGATTCTGAGTAACTTTTTCATTGTTCTCTCCTTTAAGGTTGTGCGAATAGGATCCTAGCATCATTAATAAATATAGAATATTACCTAAAACTTGTTGGCTCACCCTTTCTGCGGCCTATCTTGGTACCCGCGAGAAAGAGGTATCCCCTGAGCACATCAGCCAAGCTTTTATCCGGTTCCGTCGTTACTCTTTGTTCTAAACCCAGCCATCCTTCGCCTTTGCAGGATCAAAACCGTTCAGCTGAAGAATATCCATGATCTGCTGATATGTCCAACGAACGATGAAACCGCAGGCGCTCTTATCAGGACACTTCGCCAGGATGGCGTCACATGTTATTCCTCCATATACCGTTCCGACGTATCTTCGAAACCATGACGTCAATTCAGAGAATATCTGCGGGAGACGCTCGTCCGCTTCTTCGCCATCGGATCCTTTCGCTGCGTAAAGGGACAAAAGGCAAGCTGCGCCAGATAAAGCGCCGCACACCTCCCCGCTACGACTTGTTCCGTGGCACAGACCAGCCATCGACCGTACGAGATCGATGTTTGTTCTCCCCAGCAACTCAAGGCCAAGGATCAGCAGGACCTGGCTGCAGCAATACCCCTCTTCTTTTAACACAAGCATGCGTGCTCCGATTTCGTCCATCCCCGGCCCCTTTTCAGCCCCGTTTACACTGAGTTTTTCTGTCGTCCCTTCCCCGCCCTCATTTGTCTTCCAGGACCTTTTCGGCCTGGGCTATCTTGTTCAAGGCAACATCCTCGTCCACAAGCGCCATGCCACACTTGGTACAAACTGGCAGGACTACAGTGAAAGCACTGCCCAGATAGGAGACCTGCACTTTTGCCGGCGTCAATGTTACACTGCATCGGCCGCAAACCCATTCGGTTTCTTCCGGTCCCCTGTCGGTCTCACTCATGACGGATCCTTCCTCTCAACCTGCATTCTGTGGCTGTAAGTGTTGTACACGGTATATCCGTTGTCATCCCCGGTATACTCCACCCAGTAGGTAACCGTATGAGGCGTGAAGGACGCGAGCCATCTTCCCGTTCTGTTGCTGAAGAACCTCGCGCCCCCCTCCCGGACGTTCGCGATTACCCTCTGCACGTCTTCGGTGAGGATCCGCCTTTCTTCCATGATTTTCTGGACCTCCGGAGGGATATGGAGCCTGGTTTCTTCGTAGCGTTCCACCTCCCGCCCCTTCTCACCAAATACTTCCCCGAGCATTTTTTCCCTCAGCTTCGACCTGTTCTCCCGGCGCTGCGAATGGCTTAACTTTCTTGTCCCCGCCTCATCCCAAACGTCGTGTCCGTCAAAGACCAGATCGAGGATGTGGACGATCCGTTTCCCCGCGGACCCAAGGGCATCCCGGCACATGGCGCAATAGGTCACGTACCCCAGAGCCGATTCCCGGCCCCTTCTTCGGGCCACATCCCCGGCAAGCGCCGGGTTCGCGTTGGACATGAGGCCCCCGAACCCGCAGCACTCGGTCCTGTCCCGGCTGAGATCGAGCTCCTCTGCCTTGTAACCCAGCCTGGATACCAGCGTCCGGATGCTCTCCTGCATTGCATCGTTGTGGCGGGACGTGCAGGGGTCGTGGACCGCGATAACCGCGGACCGGGAGGCAGTCTTCTCCACAGGCGGCAGACCGAGGTCGGCAAGAAGCTCCCAGAGGGATGTGACGGGGACATCGGGCAGATGCTCTCTAAAGATGGTGTAACAGGTGGGGCAGGCAAGAATCATGACGGGTCTGTCCGCCTCTTCCCAGAGGCCCTTCAATTCGCCGGCGGCGCTGTCGAACAGATCGTCCCTCGTAGCCCAGTGGGCAGGGGCGCCGCAGCAGCGCAGCATGATGCCCACACCTCCCACCAGGTGCCGTCTCAGATAATCGTACGTGCGCTCCACGTGCTCCGGCGATGAACCGGAAAGCTGGCAGCCCGGGAAGAACATGAAGGCGCTGTAGTGGAAGTCCGGCTCATGACGGACCAGGGCACAGTGTTCGCTGTTGCTGAACTCCATGTCCCGGAGTGCAAAATCATGGAACGACGGGGGCATCTTTCCCCTGTCGACAAGGCTCCTCCTGCCATCGAGGCAGACATCCGCCATGGACACGTCATTGGGGCAGACCTCGGCGCAGAGGCCGCAGAGGCTGCAGGAGGTGATGAGCCTGTTCGTCTGTCCGTGAGAGCCGATGAGGATCGTCTCGTTGTTGTAGATCTCGCGGATATAGCGCTTCGGATAGGCGTTGAAGCGCTCCAAGTAGAGGCAGTTCCTGACACACTCTCTGCACTCGCACTGGATGCACCGCCTCGCCTCCCTGAGGGCCTCCTGTTCGGTGTATACGCCTGTGCTATCCGCTTTCAGGACACGGGGTTCTGCCGTAACATTTTGCGTATTCACGTAAAGCCGCGTTTCCTGCGGCCCTTCGTTCTGACGCGCCGCTGTCAGCGAGACGTTCTGCAGGAAGCGGTCGATCGAGACCGCGCTCCTTCTGCCCTTGGAGACATCGTGTATGGGGGAGACATCATCTCCCGGGTATCCTCCCGCAAACACACCCCTTATTTGTGACTCAAATGTGAGCGGGTCCTTAAAGGGCTCGGCCCGCCTGACGAGAAGAATAGCTGAAGATATCTCGGAATCGAATCCCACGTAGACGGCATCGAATTCGCGGCGTATCTGCCCCAGCCATTCTCTATCCTTGTTGCCTGCTGTGATGTCCAGTTCCAGGCCATTATCCTGAAGCCAGCCCATCTCGGCATCCACCACCGCTTTTGGCAGGGAGAGCCCGGAGAACCTCCCAACGAGGGCGCCGGCGGGATCGCTGCCGGCAAGCATGGTTACCCGGTATCCCTTGTTGAGAAGGTCCCACGCCGCGGTGAGGCCGGACAGACCGCCCCCGACCACCGCCACGGTGGATCTCTTCTTCGGCACAGCCGGGAGCTTGACCTTTCGATCGATCCTGTCAACGCATGCGCGCTCCAGCTCCGATATCGCGATGGGGCCTCCGGCCTCGCCGCGATTACAGACGATCTCACAGGGATGGTCGCAAACCCGCGCGACGATGCCGGGAAGAGGCATCGTCCTTGTGAGGGCCTCCCATGCCTTGTCCCATTCACCTCTGCTTAAGAATCCCGTAAACTTTTTTACATCAACATGGATGGGACAGGCGGCCGCACATGGCGGCAATTCCTCCTGGACACACCGGTACTCCAAGGCCCGCAATTCTTTCTGGTCCATGAGTTATACTTTCCCTTACCCGAACTGGACGGCACCGGCGTACAAAGACCCGGCGCCGTCCAGTTAACAGTCAAACTGTCCCGATCAATAGTTCTGCTTCAGACCCATCAGCACCTTTTCGGGGTACGCGGGCAGGCTGGTTATCCGCACGCCGCAGGCATTGTATATCCCGTTGATGATCGCCGCGTGGGGGCTCGTCAAGGGGCCTTCCCCGCACCCGGCGGCACCGAAGGGACCGAACTGCCGGGGGGTCTGCTGGTAGTGCAGGTCCATGTCGTCGGGGACATCCTTGATGAAGGGGAACCCGGCGCCGGTCATGGTCGAGTGTTTCTTTATATCCTCAAAGTCCTCGCTCAGGGCCAAGCCGATGCCCTGGGTAAGGCCCCCGTAGACCTGTCCATCGACAGAGAGCTGGTTGCCTATTACTCCGTGGTCCCCGCAGTAGGTCATCTTGAGGACCTCCGTCCTTCCCGTTGCGACGTCCACCTCAACCTCCGCCATGAACACAACCCACTGGTACACCGAATAGATGTTGCCCTGCATGTCGTCGACGATGTTGGGGAATTCGGCAGGCGCCGTCCACTGGCCGATATACCGTAAAGGTATCTCCCCGGAAACCATCTCGTCGTAGGTACGGAACGAGCCGTCGGGTTTCTTCATGGCCGCAACAAGCTGATCGCAGGCATGCTTTATCGCCTGGCCGATCATGACCTGGGCACGGCTCGCACCCGCGGGTCCGCTGTTGGGCGCGCGGCTCATGTCGTTCATGACAAGCTCGATGTTCTCCGGCTTGATGCCAAGAGGTCTTAACCCCTCGTGCGCCGTGGCAAGGGTCCCCATATCACCGCCCTGGCCAGGGTCTTCCCAGCACGCGTAGACGGTTGCACCTTCCCTGGTAATCTCTACCCATGCCTCGGAGGCATCGGGGCCTTCAGCCCCGCAGTTGTATTCTCCGCACGCCATGCCGACACCGCGCTTCTTCCCCGGGATCGACTCATTCTTCGCCCTCTCCACCGCAGCTTTGTAGAGCGGCCTCATCATGTCGAGAAGGCCCGGCAGGGGATATACATCGGGAGGGTTGCCCGTGGGCGTCGTATCTCCGGGGCGCAGGACGTTTATGTACCGGAACTCCAGGGGATCCATCCCTATCTTCTCTGCCAGTTCGTCCATGAGCACCTCCGTGGCGAACTCGCTCTGGGGCGCGCCGAAGGCCCTGAAGGCCGAACCCCAGGAGTGGTTGGTACAGACCGTCCTGCCTTCTCCGCGGATGTTGGGGACGCTGTAGCATCCACAGGTATTCTCGGCTCCGTGGATCGCGAGGAGGTCGCCCAGCTCCGAGTAGGGGCCGTGGTCGACGGTCCAGTCGCTCTCCAGGGCTTGAAGCCTGCCGTCCTTATCCGCGGCGAGTTTGAGCTTGATCCACCAGGGGGAGCGCTTGCCCGTGTAGGTCTGCTGCTGGTACCAGTCGTACCGCAGGGCCACGGGGCTTCCGGTGGCAATGGCGGCGACGCCGAGGAGGGCCTCCATGGTCGGACTCAGCTTGTAGCCGAACATCGCTCCCACCGCTTCGTTGTTCGCGATGACGAGCTTGTCCGGTGCGGCGCCTATCCCTTCCATGATCATCGCATAGTGCATATGGAGAGCCGTAGACTTGGAATGGATGAAGAGCACGCCATCTTCATTGAAGTACGCAAGGCCCACATCGGGCTCTACGGGCATGTGGGGCTGGCGCTGGGTGTAGAACTCGTCCTCGACGACATAGGCGGCCTTCTCCATGATGGGTTTTGTATCCTCGCCCTTCTTGATGGGCACGGTGAAATATACGTTCGGTGTCCCCGGATGGATCTCCATCGCATCGGGCGCCATGGCTGCCGGGGCGTTCATGTATGCCGGCAGTTCCTCGAGTTCGATCTTTACCTTATCCGCCGCTGCCCTGGCGTTCGCCTCGGAGTCCGCGCAGACGATGGCCACGGCATCGCCGTACTGGTAGACCTTCTCATCACAAAGGATGGGCCGGTCCCAACCGTCCCCCTTGTTTGTGGGGAAGGTCAGAAGGCCGGTGATGCGGTTCCTGCCCTTGACGTCCTTGTGGGTGAGCACCCTGTAGACGCCGGGCATCTTTTCGGCCTCCGAGGTGTCTATGGAGAGGATGTTCGCATGGGAGACCTTGGCCTGCGCGAGGGCGAGGTGGAGGGTATCCTCCGGCATGGTGAGGATCATGTCGGCACCGAACCGGGCGGTACCGGTCACCTTCGGTATGGCGCTGGGGCGGGGATAGTAGTTTGTGTTCCAGATCTTGCCGTCCCCCGGCATCGTGAAGGCAAGGTCTTCCACGGGAATCTCGCCCCTCAATACCCGCGCGGCGTCCATGGTGGCGTCGACGAGCGGCTTGTATCCCGTGCAGCGGCATGCGTTGTGGTGCTTCTGGAACCAGCCTCTTACGTCCTCACGGGAGGGACTGGGATTCTCATCGAGGAGCGCCTTTGCGGAAACGATGAAACCCGGGGTGCAAAACCCGCACTGGGCACCGTTGTACTTGATCCATGCGTGCTGCAGAGGATGAAGACTCTGCGGTGTCCCCACTCCCTCTATCGTCGTGATGACGGCGTTGTCGGGAACGTTCTTCATCTTTGTGATGCAGGACCGTATGACCTTGCCGTTCATGATAACGGAGCATGCCCCGCATTCTCCCTTGCCGCACCCGATCTTTGTGCCGGTAAGGAACAGGTTTTTCCGGAGCACCTCGGCCAGCATTGTGTCGGCGCCAGCCATGACCGTTCTCTCGTTGCCATTAACTCTAATAATCCTCCTGATCATCGTGTTCGCCTCCTTGATTGAATTTCGGGATTCCCTGGGCTCGACAGCAAAAGCCATTCCACTTAGGGATCGATCACTCTTTTACATGTAATGTTCCAATATTAGAAACCACAGCGCCTGACCACCAGCAGGGAGGGTAAAATATCACCCAAAGGGTTTGTTGCCTGTGGGGCCAGGAGTAGCATAATTTGTTGTTCATCTGGCATTAATCCCCATAGTGGTATTTTTTACCCATACGTATGCCGCCCTTCGTCGCTGTCGAGACCGTGGTTGCTCTTATCGTCGTGGGTGGGTCCGGCAAGCCCTGACCTCAAACCCGATCGTAGCCTTATCCCCGGTGAGAAAGAAACCGGCTGGCAAAGGTGCGATTCCTGGAATTTTGTATCAACCGCGGCAAGCATCAGATCGATCAGGCGGTTCGAAAAGCCGCATTCGTTGTCATACCAGGCAACAATATTCGCTGTGTGCCCGTCTATTACCTGGGTGCTCGGCAGATCTATCACCGCGGAGCTCCCATTTCCATTAAAATCACACGACACAAGCGATTCCTCTTCGCAGGAAAGTATGCCTTCCAGCGGACCGTCAGCGTATTCCATGAAAACCCTGTTGATGCCTTTTCGGTCGACCTCCCTCCTAGTGGTGACGACGAGGTCGACTAAGGACACGTTGGGGGTCGGTACCCTGATGGAAATACCATTTATTCTGTCTTCAAGGTGCGGCATAACCTTGAAGATCGCCTTGAAGGCACCCGTCGTCGTCGGCACCATGGAAAGACCTGCCGCCCTGCCCCTTCTTAGATCCCTGTGAACGCTGTCAACAAGAGGCTGGTCTTTCGTGTACGCATGGACGGTTGTCATGAAACCCGATACAATGCCATATTCCCCGTCCAGTACCGCGAGGATGGGGGCAAGGCAGTTCGCCGTACAGGATCCCATGGAAATGACGCGGTGCTCGTTCAGATTTAGAGCATCGTCATTTACCCCGGGGATCACTGTTACATCGGCGCCATCCGCCGGGGCCGACACTATGACTTTCTTTGCACCCGCCCTTAGGTGGCCCGCCGCATCGCGCCCGTTTGTAAATCCTCCCGTGCACTCCAGAACAATATCCACGCCAATCTGCCCCCATGGCAAGCGGTCCGGCTCTGCGGTGGAATAGATTGCCGTCTTCTTCCCCCTGACGACCAGTTCATTCCCTCTAATGGCGACCTCGTGTCCGAAAACCCCGTGCACGGAGTCGTATTTCAACAGGTGTGCAAGTTCCGCGATATCGGCCAGATCGTTGATTGCCACAAAATCGATCTCTTGCCTTCCCTGACCGATCCTGAAAACGGTCCTTCCTATCCGTCCGAATCCATTGATTGCTACTTTCAGAGCCATGAAACAACCTCCCTCGACCCATGACCGCTTTAAGGGGTCCACCATGAACAGCCGTATTCCACAAGAATCAGACCCGGCTATTCCAGCCTTTCAACGCCCCCGGCTTTCGCCAGAGACAGACAGATACTTACCTCGTCGGCATCCTTAAGTTCGTGTGTAAGAGCCCTAGGCAGCCCCCGTACCACGAGCAGGCCGACCTCATCCCCGGAAAGGCCGAGATTCTGTAAAAGGGCTTCAATAGTCAGTCCGTCGTGGAGGGCCACACAAATCCCCCGTTCGTGGTCATAACTCCAAGAAAAACGGTCCCCGATACTCCCGAAGAACTTGACTGTGACGCTGATCAAACTCATCCCTTCCTCATGACTTCTCCGGATTCCCCCTGTGCAAAAAGGAAAGGAAGCAGCAATCGGGCTCTCAAAAGGGGTTTCAACGGGGTATAAGTCCAAAGCCCAAATTGCTGCCACCGTGTGGTCAATGCTAAAAACTGTAGTTGAATCTCAACCAGACCTGGCTGCCCTTGGTGGTGTTCTCCGCCTCGAAGTCGTATATGTATCTCAGGTTCAATCCCCATTTTTCTTTGCTGTAGGCGATGCTAGGACCAGCACCGAATATCTTTACCTTGTCGGCATCAACGTCATAGTTTGTCGATCCCTGAAGGTCGAACCAGTATCTGGCGTATGCCCCCACGCGGATGGAATCGGTTATTCCGTATCCCAGGATGCCCTCAAACTCCATGGAATCTCCGGGTTTCAGGTCGGATGTGCTGAACTTCTGAAAGTAGTTCACGTTCATATCGTAGCTCACCTTCGATTTCTCAGCGAAGGAAGTCGCAAAAGCCAGTTGATGCTGGAGATACCAGTATTTGTATCCCAGGTTCGGGCCACCCTCAATTGCCCGTGTTCTCGAGTAATCCCCCGTGGGCACGGAAACGAATTCCCAGAAAGACAGGAATGTCATGGATTTCTCATGCTGAAAGAGAAAGACCGCGGGGCCGATGAGTACGTCGCCCATGCCGGTGCTTCTCTCCTTCTCACCCGTCGTGAGGTTTCTGGCTTCCATCTGTCCGAAGGGGATAACGGCGTTGAACGCCCACAATGTATTGAGACCCTTCCAGTATACGACGGGCCTCAAACTCAGGACATGCATGGTCATATCAAAGTCGTCACCCGTCGCCGTTTTCACGTTTTCTCCCGAATCATCCTTGAGCTTGGGCGCATCGTAGAAATTGTAATAAGCCAGCCCGTAGAAACCGGGCGGACAAGCGACATTATCATAGAAATCAAGGACGATGGCCTGCGAACCGCTGCAGAAGATACAGATAAATATGATGGATAGCAGCAAACCTAAACCCGTTCTTTTCATCTCTCCTCCCCTAATCATTCATTTACCGCTCTTAATGCTACTCAACAAGCTTGACCATCTCGTCTTCAGGATAATCCGGCAGATCTATAACGGTCATGGCCGTCTTTTGAAGTCGAAAGCCGGCCTTCTTGTAAAAAGGCTCGTTTCCTGGTGTAGAAGTCAGATGCACAAACCAGAATCCCTTGAGCTCCTTCATGAGAGCTTCCAGCATCCGGCGTCCGACCCCTTTTCCCTGATACTCGGGTCTGACTCCAACATCGAAAATCGTGGCGTAATATTCTCCGTCCGTAACTGCACGGCCTATTCCAACGAGTTGATCGCCCTCATAAGCGAAAACACCTGTACTTTTTTCGAAGGCACGGCGCAACTGTTCGGGGTCGCGCGCGCCAAGGCCGACAAGTTGGAGAAGCACTGATGCCTCCTCCCAATTAACATCGATACTGGACCTGACTAGTTCCATTTTCATATCCTCATCAGAGTTTTTGAATCACCGACGCGATGCTCTTAAGGACCGTATACATCCCCTTCGCGTGTCCTTTGGGCAGCATCACCTTGTAGCGCATGGGCGGAAACATGAGAACCACCACCGAACCGCCGTATGGCCTTATCTGGATCCTCCAGGCCCCCTGCTTCGGATCGAAGAAAACCCGGAGAAATTCCGTATCGAGACTTTTGCACATGTCGAGAATACGCTGGTCCTGATTGAGTGATTTGACCAGGTATCCCGCTTGTCCATTACCTTTTTGCCTCGAGCGTTTAAAAAAAGGCGACCCCTTCAGAATCATCCCGGAATAGCAGAGCTCCGCGTTTTCAGAAGAACAGTTGGTGCTTCCCGCAGCAACCTTTCCGTCCACCACCATCGCGTAGATCTTTCCGAGAAACTTGTTATCGACCTCGTAACTCACTTTGAGGCTGGACAAAAGACCATCCTCGCCGGGAAACAGGAACCCGCTGTTATCCCTTATCGGTTCTCCCAGGACACCCGTGAAATACCGGGAACTGTTAAGGAGAGAGTCGGCAAGTGCCTTGTCCAACCTGTCAAGCTGTCTGGTTGTTTTAAAAACCCGTTCCAGGAGTGTCATGGTCTGTTATCCTTTATATCCCTATTCCTTTAATGCCTCTTCCAGTGGAGTGGGTCTGAAAAACCCCTTCTTCATCTTGAACTGGCACCAGCAGAATGCATAGACCGCCGCGCCCAGCAGAAACCAACCGGCATAGGCATATATCATCCTCTTCACCGCTGGGTCAGGGAAGATGTTGACCATAATGAAGACTGTCCCGGCGATGCCGAGTATCTGGGGTACCGGGAAGCCCGGCGTCTTGAAGGGCCGCTCCAGTTCCTGGTACCTGAAACGGAGAATGATGCAGTCGATATGGGCAATGATGTAAGAGAGAAGCCAGGAGAAGGCCGATGCTACGATGAATACCACAATGGTTTGTGTCGAGGAAATACTTGTCAGTATCTGAACGAGCATGCCCGCACTCAGAAGGATAATGCCAACCCAGGGCGTCCTGAATCTGGGGTGCAGGTACTTGAAAATCGAGGGCACCTGGCCGGCATGGGCCATCCCATAAAGCATCCGTGGAACCGCAGCGATGAGGGTATTGACGGTGCTGGCCGTCGCGCACAGTGACGCGATACCCACCCAGTAGAACCCGGCGGTGCCGAATATCGCCTTGGCCACCAATACGTGGGGGATGGGCGACTGTGCGAGTTCCTCCATGGCAACATACCTCACCGAGGCTATCCCGTAGAGGATCTTGATGATCAGAATGACCGCAAGCCCCGTCATCATGGCGAGTGGAATGTCCCTTCTGGGGTTCTTTGCCTCTTCAATCATAGGACACATAAATTCCGTCCCGATGAAGAGCCATACACCCAGGGCCGAAAGTGCAAATGCATCGGTAAAAGTCACGGGGGGCGGACTGAACTTCATCACCACCGCGGGATTGCCGGCACCTATGGTACCGCCGAGTCCGATAAGGGCCATGGTAAAGATCATCACCGCCGTAAAGAGGATCTGAAAATTGGCAAAGAGATCGACACCGAGCAAATTGAGTATGACGAGCAGAACGAGTATGACGACCGAGACAACCGTGGGGTTCAGACCCGGCCAAAAACACGTCTGCGCGACAAGGCCCGCGATGCATAGCTCCGCGGGAGCTGCAAGAAGCTGTACGATAACGTAGCCTGAGATAACCGAAACAATCGCCAGGAAATGGCCCATAGCGATCTCCGTATAGGAACTGACGCTGCCTGCCCTGGGCATTGTAATTGCCAGTTCGCTGAAGGTGCATGCCTGAAAGAGCATGAGTATAAACGCGATACACATCGCCCAGATAAAGCCGTAACCTCCTAACCCCATGCCCTGACCCAGCGAAACAAGCGTCGTTGAGGCAACAACGATACCGACCGCTATGGCAAAAAGGGAAGGAAAACCCAGTACATTCTTTTTAAGCTGAACATCTGCCGCCATATACCCCCCTTTTAGAGTAACCCTGCCTGTGTTGTCCCCAAGCCTGACAGGCAGGGTTTATGTGGCTAACGGTTCGCCCTTTCAGAACCGCCAGCCACAAGAGAATCCTATTTTTGCAGGTCTCCCTCCTGCTCCTTTACCAATTGGACAAAGGTCTTCGCGGCCTTTTCGAAGTACGCCTTCGGTGTCGTCAGCGGAGGCATGAATCTGAAGCCATTGCCGTACCTGCCGCAAACAAAGTTGAGAATACCTTTGTTCTGGAGCGCAATCATGAGACCAAAGGCCTTTTCCCCATCTATCGGCTCCTTCGTCTCCTTGTTCTTGACGAGTTCGACGCACATCATGAACCCTTTGCCACGGACCTCGCCTATCACGGGGCTCGTCTTCTGTGCCTCTCTGTAAATGTTCATGATCTCTTCGCCCACAACCCGGGCCCTTCCCATCAAATCGGTTTCAGGGTCGGTCATGATGTCGATGTTCGTCAGGGCTACCGCGCATGCCAGGGCATTGCCGGGGAACGTGGCCGGCTGTGAACCTACCTCGAGCTTCGACTGGTATTCCGCTCTCACCGCCACACCCGTGAGCGGCAATTCTCCCGCGACGCCTTTACCCCAGACAAGCATGTCAGGCTCCACTCCGCCCCAGTTCTCGATGGCCCACATCTTTCCGGTCCTGCCGAAACCGGCCTGGATCTCATCCACTATCAAAAGCGCACCGGCCTTCTTGCAGGCCTCGGCAACGATGGGGAAGAATTCGTTGGGAGGAGGGCAGTAACCGCCCTCACCCTGGATTGGTTCAACGATAACGCAGGCCGGCTGGGTGATGCCCGTATAGGGGGTGTTCAACACATAATCGAGGTATTTTGCGCAAGCCATACCGCATTCCGGGTATTTTGCACCAATAAAGCACCGATAGCAGTATCCGTACGGCAGGTGATGAGCGTTGCTTACAAACGGTTCATACCCGTTGCGATAGTGAGGCGAAACTGTAAGGGCCAGCGAATGCCCGTAGACGCCATGGTAGGCGCCCTGGAAGGCGATAATCTCTTTTTTGCCGGTGATCATCTTTGCATACTTAATTGCCGTTTCGATAGCACCGCTGCCGCTTGCATCGAAGGCGGTAAAGCAGTTGTTCTTCAAGCCCTGCGGCATGATTTCCGCTAGCTTCTCCGCCAGCGCGGCCCTCGGCCCATTTACCATATCGAGAGTGTGCATCAGTTTCGGTGCCTGTTTCAATACCGTTTCCACAACCCTGGGATGAGAATGACCAACATTATTGACGCCCAACCCGCCGGTCATATCGATGAACAGATTGCCGTCTGGATCCTTTATAGTGGAACCCAAGGCCGTATCCCAGACAAACTGCAGATAGCTGCCGCCAACCCTAGTGGGTGTCTCGTATTTCCATGATTTGTCCCAGATCTCCTTCGTTTTCGGTCCGGGCAGAGTGTCCGCCACTTTCGGCGCGTCAGGGAAATTGAGTTTCATTATTTCTGCTTCGCTGATCATAACGATATCCTCCTTCTAATAATTTTGTTCGAGTTAAAAGTTGCATTTCGCGAACCACATTGTCGTCTATCTGTTCACCCCGAATACCCCTTCTCACCTCCCCCTCTGATTTCAGATCTATGCTATTCCTATCAGACACTAAATTATCAGTTCGGCTGCATGATTCGAAGTCCGGCTTGCCATTCAAGCCTCCCCGGTACATTCGTCTCTCCACAGGTGTCCCACCTAAAAATCCCCGAGTACAAACATAGCTTTGTTGGTAGTTCACGGATATATGAAGCAAGATGCGTGCCGCAATGGTGTAATTGAAAGCCCATAGCCTAACACTTGTAATAGCCAGCACTTACATACATGGGATGAATTTGCTCCGGGGGTGGTGGGATGACATTTACCCCCTTAAAACCAACCCGGACGTAACCTTTGCGGTGCCCAGGCATTCCGGTGGATGGGCAGCTACGAAGAGGAGATCCACGCTGGTTCCGGATTACTCAACAAAGAAGGTCCCATACGTCCGCCCAAGAAAGGAGAAAATTGCCCGGGCCGATGTACGCGGCCGCGCTCCGGACGCTGGAACAGAAAATACCCACCTCTATCCGGACACTGCGTGCCGGGCGGCCTTGTCTATTTGCGGTAATCGTTTGCCGATACGTTGAAACGTTTGATAAGCTTGCGGAAATTGCCCCTGTCCAAGTTAGCTTTGGCTGCGGCCTTGCTTACGTTTCCTTCAAACATGGCGAGAAGCGTAAGAATGTATTCCTTCGTTTCATTTGCGAGTACTTCTTCCTTGAATGCCTTGAAAGGAGGGAGCAAATCCGCTTCGGCCGAGAACAAAGATGTTATTTCATCGGGGAGATCGTCGCGGGTTACAACACTTCCTTCTTTGAGCGCCACTATCCTCTCGATTGTGTTCTTCAACTCGCGAACGTTGCCGGGCCAGCAGTACGCCATGATTCTTCTATAAGCGCCGTCGTCCACCACGGCAACGCGTTTCTCAAGCCTGGCGTTGAATTCCGAAAGAAAATAATTGACGAGCAGAGGGATATCCTGCCGGCGCTCTCTCAGGGGCGGTACATTCAATGAAATCACGTTCAGACGGTAGAACAGGTCTTCCCTGAACCTTTCCGCCTTTACTTCCTTCTTCAGGTCCCTGTTCGTCGCGGCGATGATGCGTATGTTGATCCTTCTGGTTTTTGTATCTCCCACCCGGGAAAACTCTTTCTCCTGTGTAACCCGAAGAAGTTTCTTCTGCAGTACGAAAGGGAGCTCACCGACCTCGTCGAAGAATACGGTCCCCTCTTCGGCGACTTCCAGGTACCCCTTCTTGTCGGCATAGGCCCCGGTAAAAGATCCCTTGACATGACCGAAGATCTCGCTTTCCAGGATGCTTTCCGGCAATCCTCCGCAATCAATGGTTATGAAGGGCTTGTTCTGGCGGTTGCCAGAGAAGTGGAGAGCTTTTGCGATCAACTCCTTGCCTGTGCCGCTCTCCCCCGTAATAAGGACGGTGCTTACGGTGTTTGCCAGGGTCTGGACTTCCCTCAGCAGTTTCTTCATGGCAGCGTCGTGAGTGATGATACTTGAAAAGGGGGACCTCTTGAGGATCTTTTCCTTAAGCATCTTATTTTCGATATAGAGCGCCCTTTGCTCCAGAGCCCTTTTTATGATGAGGTCCACCTCTTCGATATTATACGGCTTCGTTACGTAGTCAAAAGCGCCCCTTTTCATGGCGTCCACGGCGGTTTTCACCGTTCCGTAGCCTGTGAGTACAATGACGGAAAGACTGGGGCTGACCTTCTTGATCTGCTCCAGGAGTTCAATCCCTGAAATATAGGGCATGACAAGATCGGCGATAACGATATCCGGAGATTCGCCCGCCACAACGTCCAGCGCATCTTTCGGATTGGAAATGGCGACTGTGGAATAGCCCAGCATATGCAGCGACCTGCTGAGGACCTTTAGCGATTTCTCTTCGTCGTCTACCAGCAATATTTTCGTCACGATGTCACCAACGGCTCCTTTGTCAATCAAGGGCGGGGAGGGATATCTTCACGATGGTTCCCTTCCCCACGGTGCTCTTCACATCGATAGCCCCTTCATGCTCCCTGATAATCCCATAGGTGATAGACAATCCGAGACCGGTTCCGCCCTCGTCCCCTTTCAACGTGAAGAAAGGGTCGAAAATGTTCCCCAAGCTCTTCCGGTCTATCCCTTGCCCCGTATCGGACACGAAGATTTCGACCACTTTTCTTATTCTTTCACCCGTTTTTCTCACGCGACCCTTCGTGATAACCTGGATCATGCCTCCGTCTGTCATCGCCTCCAGAGAATTGAGCATGATATTCAGAAAGGCCTGCTGCAGGTGGGTCGCATTGCCCATGATAAAGGGCAAACTTTCGTCATACTCTTCCTTCAGGGTTATATCCCTGGACTTTATCTGGAATCTAATGAGGCCCAGGGTCTTTTGGAGGACATCGTTGATCCAGATCATATTCTTCTCGATGTCCGTCTCACCCGAAAAGTCAAGGAGCCCTCGGATGATGTTGCTTGCCCGCTGGATCTCTTCATCGATCGTCTGAATATCTTCCTGTATTGCAGGGTCCATGTTCGGGTTCGCCGCCAGGATCTGGATGTAGTTCGAGATTATCCCCAGGGGGTTATTGATCTCATGGGCAATCCCGGCGATGAGCCTGCCCATGGCGGAGAGGCGATCCATCTGGCTTATCTTTTCGTAGGCCGACGATACCTCGTCCTTTCTCTTCTTTAGCTCCTTCGCCATCTTGTTGATGGACATTGCCAACAGGCCGATCTCGTCCTTTCTCTCTACCGTTATGCGGTGATTGAGAACGCCACGGCCGATCATCGTCGTACCTTCGATGAGCTTTTCTATCTGTCTTAAAGATTCATTAAACGACGTAACGAAGCTCATCAAAGGTTGGTGACTTACAGTGGACTCAGGCTCAATGACCGGGAATGATTTATCTTCAGCCCGACGTCTTTTAACTGCTTTAACGGAGCCTTTCCTTGCTTTCGGCAAAATGCATATGAGGCTCCAATCATTGCTGGCAAAATGGGTGCGCAAAAGGTGCGCCCTCCCCGAGGTGAGCGCAACGTCTTTGATTTCCATGTTATCGAGGTGTCGAGGATCCTTACCCCTGAGATCCTTCCAGTTGCCCGCCATTATAACCGAATCGTCCCTCAGACTGTTCATGCCCCCATCGGAAGAAATAACCAGGCTGCCTTGAGGAGAAACAAGGAACGCATACCCGCCCTTCGTATAATTGAGGACAACCCTTAACGGCTCGATGATCTTTCCCAGATCCATATCGATCCCGACAACCCCTATGAATTCGTCTCCCGTGTACACGGGGCAGCAACACGTTACCATCCATCTATTGGTCAACGGGCAGAGGTAAGGTTCCGTCCATTTTTCTGTCCGCTTCTCGTTGTGCTCGGGGTCTCCGATGTAAAAAAAACACTGCTCCGTCGGGTTGAAATCTTCGGGCAGAACCGAAAAGTCTTTATATGGGTATCCCCGCGTAACACCTCTCTTGTTGATAAAGTAAGCAAAGAGAATGTTGTGGTCATTCTGCAACAGGGGAACCAATATCAGGTCCATGAACCTTGAAACCTTTAGAAACTCTTTATCCATGGACGTGAGCCTTTTGGTAGCACCAGTGTAGATCGAAGACCGAGCCCCATGTTCAGTCCTCATCTGCGTACCACGAACATTGGTCCGAGCCCATTGCCTTGAAGTGATTTCTGCTTGACCCGGGATCCTCTCCTGTCTCAAGGCCTCCTCGGCAAACCCTGCCAACATACGGGCTTGATTATTCGTTCGTTGTACCTTCCATTGAATTTTCTGAATTTCTTCTACGATATTGTCAAAAAAGGATTGTCTATGAACTTCAACGGCCAAGTCTCCAGCCTCTATCCTTTGCATTCTGTCATTATATCAACATAGTAATTATAATCGCAAGCTCCGGGACCATCTCTTTGTTTCTTTTTCACCAGACCCGACACCCTACCCCTGCCTGGCTACGCCGTTTCTTCCTGAACCGCAGCGCTTAGTTTGTCCATCGTCTCTTTTGCATCGCCGAAGAACAATGTTACGTTTTTGCCCTCATAGAGGGTATTGGGCACACCGGAGTACCCCGGTTTCTCGTCGAGGTTGCAGACGATAACGTGTTTGGCCTCATGGGCGTTCAAGATGGGCATCCCCGAGATAGGCGTGCCTTCCGTCTCGATGGCTGCCGGGTTCACCACGTCGCATGCCCCTACTACAAGGACAAGGTCGGTCCCGGCAAACTCCCTGTTGATCTCATCCATCTCATAGAGTTTGTCGTAAGAGACATCTGCTTCAGCCAGCAGTACGTTCATATGCCCCGGCATGCGGCCCGCCACGGGATGTATGGCAAACTTTACCGCCTTGCCCATCTTTTCGAAGACCTTCATCAGTTCCACCACCTTGAACTGGGCATGGGCAAGGGCCATCCCGTAGCCGGGAATGACGATAACGCTTCGGGCGTCACGCAAGATATCTGATATATCTTCCATGCCTTTCCGGGCATGGGGTTCCTCCGATAAAGACAGGTTAATCAATGAAGGTTTGACCGACCCGACGCGCCTGATCCCGACGAATACATTCATCAGGCTCCGGTTCATGGCCCTGCACATCACGTACGTCAAAATCGAACCCGAGGCGGCCACGGTCGCTCCACAGGCAATTAACATCCTGTTCTGAATGGCTACGCCGACAAAGGCGGCAGCGAGCCCCGCCGTGGCGTTAAGAAAGGAGATGAGCACCGGCATGTCGGCTCCGCCGATCCGGATAGCGAATACCACGCCGAGCACCACACACACGATGATGAGCGTAATGAGCAAGGCGGCGAGAGTGCCATGGGCGGATGCCAGGATGGCCGAAAGACCGAAGAGGACAATCGCAGTCAGGAACAGGATGAGGATGAAGTTATGAGCAGGGAAGATCGTCGGCGTTTGTTTCATTTTATTTGCGAGCTTCGCACTTGCGATCATGCTCCCGCTGAAGGTCGCTGCACCGACTATGAGCCCAACGACACCGGAAATCTTTCCGACCGTGCTCAGGGGCACAGCGACACGCGTCAATTCGATATAAGATACGAGGAATGCGGCTACGCCCCCGGCGCCATGTTGAAAGGCCACCATGGAAGGAATTTGTATCATATCGACCCGCATCGCCACGATCCATCCGACGGCGGAACCTATCAGCAAAGCAATGATTACAACCGAGGGACTGACAAGGCCATAGCGGTACAGGGTAATGGCTATGGCGAGGCCAAGGGCAAGGGCGGCGATCATATTACCTTGCCGTGCCCCCCGGGGAGTCCTGAATTGCTTTATGCCCCATATCAGGATGACAATTACTGCACTATCGGCTACGACACTACCGATGTCGCTCATCTTTCGTCTCTTCCTCCATGTTCTGCTGTTTCAGTCAGTCGGCAGGAACTGCGCCTGCCTGAAACAGTCTTTATGCGTCTGTGGATCCCCGGCCTCGCGGCTTTAAGACCCGCTCTTCTTGAACAAAAACAGCATGCGTTGGGTTATTGCAAAACCGCCCACGACGTTAAACATCGCCATGGCCAGCGCCAAAGCGCCCAGAATGCCCTCAACGGGATCCGTTTTCACGGCAAACACCATCAGGGCTCCAAGCACGGTTACTGCCGAGATGGCGTTCGTCATTGACATAAGAGGCGTATGAAGAAGCGACGGTACTCGGGAAATGAGAAAATAGCCGATGACAAAGGCCGCAACAAATACGCCAAGCATAATGACAAGATCAACCATTGACAACCTCTTTCAAACGACCCAGCGCTTTTAAGGTGCCATTGTGAACGCAGTGACCTTCCCGACACATGAGCGAACTCTGAACGATATCATCGTTAAGATCAAGCGTCTTGCCATCCTTGAAGGCGTTTTCGACAAAATAGTACATGTTGTTGGCGTACATCCAGGCCGAATGAAAGGCCATCCTGCCGGGGATATTCTGCAGGCCTGAGACCTTCACGTTGTGGAACATGATCTCTTTCCCCGGTTGGGTCACGGCGCAGTTTCCGCCCTGATCTATCGACACGTCGATTATAGCGGAGCCCGGCTTCATCAGGGTGGCCATCTCCGCCGTTATCAGGATCGGCGCTGTTTCTCCCGGAACCAGTGCACTTAATATAATCCCGTCGGCATCGGCTACAAGCGGCTGCAATAATTCTCTCTCTTTTTCGAGCCATTCCGGCGGCAGGGCTTTGGCATAGCCACCCGAACCTTTGGCGAGATCCTCCGGGACGTCAAACCCGGCAACGGTTGCTCCCAGACTCTCGGCCTGTTCCTGCGCATCCTTCCGGATGTCAACGATCTGTACAATCGCTCCAAGTCTTTTCGCCGTTGCGACCGCCTGAAGCCCTACAACGCCGCATCCCAGTATGAGAAATTTGGCGGGTTTTATCGCGCCGACGGCGGTACCGACCATGGGTATGAATTTGGGCAAGGCCATTGCTGCCATCAGGACAGCCCTGTAACCCGTAACAGTGCTCATCGATGTTAAGGCGTCCATCCGCTGGGCACGTGATGTTCTTGGAATTGCGTCCATGGTCAAAGCGGTCACGCCCTTCTCCTCGAGCCTCAGCACGTTCTCCCTGCTCGCCGGAGCAGCAGGGTGCAGAAAGGTAATCAGGATAGAGTCATCCCGCAGCATGTCTATTTCATGTTTTTGTAACTTTTCGTTGAATTCCGGCTGCTTCACTTTCAGTATTACGTCAGCGGTTTTGAAGACTTCTTCGGTGTCAGAGACTACCACCGCACCCGCCTTGCGATACTCCTCGTCATCAATAAAAATACCCCTGCCTGCTCCTGACTCCACCACCAAGCTGTAACCCTTCTGTACAAACTTGGCCACCGTTTCTGGTATTGCGGCGACGCGATTTTCCTCGGCCATGATTTCCTTCGGTATCCCTAGCTTCATACGACCCTCCTTTAAAATGTTTATACTTCCTGGTCCATAATTTTCTGCGCTTCCGGATATCACCCGACCACCAATCCGGTAATTCGATGTTCGCTGAACCGAGCCGCTCCCGGTGCCTCCCCTAGGCGCCACGCACTCATCCGGAACCTCCGCTACAAACAACACTCTGATTTTATGGCTGTTTGCTCGTAGATTGGATGAGCAAGATGCGTGCCGCAGCAGCGCGAAGCGAAACACCCGCAGCAATATCAACAATATCGGTTATTTATCTTTCTCTGGCAGATCCGTGTGATTGCAGGTGGGATTCAATGTACCTACTTTGCGTGGTCGGATGAGTCTCGACAACCGGCTATTTTAAGAACGCGTGATCTGAGACAAACACGTAAACTCAATTGTGCAAAGTGTGTCCGTGTAAAGCTTAGGACCATCCCGTTATCGTTGCGGGAAGACTTCAAAATACGTCCACCTTGCCCGCGCTTGAAAGATGGGGCAGGAAATACCCACCCCACCCCGGTCCTCTCGAGTAAGGTCGTATAACCTCCTCGTGGCTCCTTGAGGACGTCGATCTTGAGATGCAGTTCTGCGATGAGCATCATTTAATCTTTCTATCCTGCGACGAAGTCTTTAACTCCCATTACACTGCCTCAATACCCTTGCGCGATTTGTAGAGATGGTCAAGTTCCTTCAGACAACCCACAGGGTTTTTAAGTGGTTTGGTCTTTAACTTTCATACCGCCTCTTCCTCCGGCAGCTCGCTGAAGTAGACCTCATCGGGCGTCCTCTCGTCAAGATGGGAGTGCGCTGGGTAATGCCCTTCATTCCTTGTCCCTGTTCACCTGGGATCTCTTCTTGAGAATCCCCTTAAGTCCAAAGCTTTCCCAGTCACACATAATGATGTGCACTTTATGGGTCAGTCTGTCGAGAAGCGCTGGTGTCAGCATCGGGTCCCGAAGGGCCGCGACCACGGGAATGCTAGGCTTGTGAAACTGATATGACCCGATAGAAAAAGGGAGGCCCGTTGGCCCCCCTGTGTAATTTATGGTTTCTTCCTTCCCTTCTTCTTCGGCTTTTCCTCCGGTTCTCCCATCCCATCGACTTCCATACAGTGGGGTCAATGGGAAGCGGCCGCACCTTGAACGAATCAAGGTTCACGAAGGCGCCGTGAACCGTGAGGTATCCCTTCCGAACCATCTTCCAGAGGATCTCCAAGGCACACGTGGCTATCCATTGGTTTACGAAAAGGTCCTGCTTACGGATGGCATCCTCGACGGAGCATGATGGCCCCTGATATGCCTTTTTGTCTTCCCCTTCGATGTCCTTGTAAAGGTCGATGACATGGGGAAGATATTCGGCGCAGC
>DNYO01000226.1 GCA_003506795.1 Deltaproteobacteria bacterium | reverse complement strand
ATCCTCTCTTTAATGCCTCCAGTGAGGAGCGCCAGCGACAAAACGGGCGTGAGACAGTCTTTTAAAAAAAGGTTTGGGCAACAGGCCTTTGAAATCATACATTTTATAAGGCTTCGGTTTTAAGAACCTGTGGCCAGGCTTCCCCAGAGCTCTTGCAGCCGCTGGTCCCGGCCGCACGAGTAGCGGTAGTAATTGTACCTCAGCGGGTTCTTTTTATAGTAGTGCTGATGATATTCCTCCGCCGGGTAGAACTCGGTGGCCGGGACCAATTCCGTTACTATGGGGTCCTTGAAGGGCTTGTTCTTTTCCAGCTCCCTCATCGATTGTTCCGCGAGGCTTCGCTGCTCCTCGGTATGGTAAAAGATCGCCGACCTGTACTGGTTTCCCACATCGCAAAACTGGCGGTCTTTAACGGTGGGGTCGATATTATGCCAGAAGATGTCGAGGAGTTTTTCGTAACTGACCTTGCCCGGGTCGTAGACAATCTGCACGGCCTCGGCATGGCCGGTACCCCCGGCGGAGACTTCCTTGTATGTCGGGTTCTTCTTGTGCCCGCCGGTATAACCTGCGGTGACCGAGACAACCCCGGGGAGCTTGTCGAAGGGGTCTTCCATGCACCAGAAACAGCCTCCGGCGAAGGTCGCTTTTTCCTGCTGGGGAACCCGTGGGGTCTTGCCGGCATCCTGGGCGGGCGCGGATACTGTCATGGCGATGAGTCCGGTGAAGAGGATGACTGCGTAGATCAATGTGCTCATAACTGCCCCTCTTTTGCTATTCATTTTTTTCCGAAGAGCTTTGCGTATTCCCCGTAGCCTTCCTTTTCCAGGTCAGCTTTGGGGACAAACCTCAGGGCGGCCGAGTTCATGCAGTACCTGAGCCCCGTGGGCGGCGGCCCGTCGGTGAACACGTGACCGAGATGGGAGTCGGCGTGTTTGCTCCTTACCTCGGTACGGGAACCGAAAAATCCCCGGTCCTGGCGGGTAACGATATTGTCCGGCTCCATGGGTTTTGTAAAGCTCGGCCACCCCGTTCCCGAATCGTACTTGTCCAGGGAACTGAACAACGGTTCTCCTGAGACGATGTCAACATATATGCCCTCCGCCTTATTGGTGTCGTATTCATTCCGGAACGCAGGCTCCGTCCCCTCCTCCTGGGTTACGTTATACTGGAGAGGGGTGAGTTGTTTCCTCAGGGTTGCGTCATCGGGTTTTTTGAAATTCCTCCAATCAACGGGCTGCCGCTGCATGGATTTCTCGCCTGAACGTGCTTCGCTCATCATCTTCGTATCCCTGGCGTTCTTCGCCGTAGTCTTCTCCTCTACCCCGCTCATGCCGGAATTCCGGCAACCAAGCAGTACAAGGAAGAAGATCATAATACTGATTGATAACGGTTTCATTTTGCCTCCCATCACGCAGAACTTTTTTAATATAATCACTTGCTCCCCGTCTTCAATGCGCGCGGCTGCGGAAGCGCGAGCCTCTTTGTTCCGACCGGGCCGATCCTGTCATATACTATAGGCTATGGAAAGGTTCTGTCCGTGAATATGTTCGTGATCGACAACGCGATCTGGATCAGGCTCGGCAGTTTTGCCGGCATATTTCTTCTTATGGCGGTGTGGGAGATCGCCGCCCCTCGGCGGGTCTTGCGGACTCCGAAGGGTGCCCGGTGGTTCAACAATCTCTCCATCACCGCGCTTAACAGCCTTGTGGGACGTTTTATCTTTCCCCTGCAGGCGGCGGCGCTGGCCCTTGTTGCACAGGAGCGCGGCCTGGGTTTATTCCATTACCTTAATGTGCCTTCCCTCCCGGCGGGTGTTCTGTCCATAGTGCTCCTCGACCTTGCCATATACCTTCAGCACGTGGTTTTCCACAGGGTGCGAGTATTCTGGTATTTCCATGGTATGCACCACACGGACCTGGATATAGACGTGACGACCGGGGCCCGTTTCCACCCGGTCGAGATCGTGCTTTCCCTTCTCATAAAGATGGGGATCATAGTGCTTTTGGGAACACCTGCATGGTCTTTCGTCGCTTTCGAGGTGCTCCTCAACGCGACGTCCATGTTCAACCACAGCAACATCTCCATCGGCACCGCTGTCGACAGGGTGCTGCGCCTCATTGTCGTCACGCCCGACATGCATCGCGTTCATCATTCGGTGATCATCGGGGAACACGACAGCAATTTCGGTTTCAACCTCCCCTGGTGGGACCGCCTGTTCCATACATATAAGGGCCAGCCCCGGGACGGACATCGGGACATGGTGATCGGCCTCGCAAACTTCAGAGACCCAAAGAGACTCGGCCTGGTGCGGTTGATCCTTCTGCCGTTTCTCGAGCGAAAAAAATTCTGACGGCCGCGGTTTCACCCGCAAGATCACAGGGGTCTGTAGGCCCGCCTGAGGACAGATTGCCGTCGCTGCACTACAATTAACAGATGGAGCAGAAGAATCCCTGAGGGAAAAGGAGAGTCTATGGCGACATATGATTATGACATGGGTATCATCGGCGGGGGTGCCGCGGGCTTGACGGCTGCGGCGGGTGCCGCGCGGGCGGGCGCGAAAGTCCTGATCGTGGAGAAGGAAAAGGCGCTCGGAGGCGATTGCCTTCACTATGGGTGTGTGCCCAGCAAGACCCTGATAAGGACGGCGAAGATATATCGCCTTATGCAGAACGGTCCGCTCTTCGGCCTGCCCGGCATGACGGTTCAACGTCCCGACTTTCGTCAGATCGCCGCGAGGATCCGATCGGTCATAGACACCATCCAGAGACATGATTCCGAAGAGAGGTTCTGCAGTCTGGGCGCGAAGGTGGAGTTCGGCAGTCCAACGTTCACCGACGACCACACCGTCAACCTCGACGGCAGGTCATACTCGGCCCGAAGCTGGGTGATTTCGACGGGCTCGTCTGCCGCCATACCGCCAATCGAAGGCCTGAAGGAAACACCTTACCTCACGAACAGGGAAGTGTTCTCCCTGGAGGAACTCCCGGAATCGATGGCGATAATAGGGGGAGGGCCTATCGGGATAGAATTGGCCCAGGCCTTTGCCAGGCTGGGGACGAAGGTCACCGTGGTGGAGTTTCTCCCCAACATCCTCAGTGCCGACGATTCCGACATGACGGATACGGTCATGGATCTTTTGAAGGCTGAAGGCGTGGAATTCCACCTCGGGTCCGCGGTACAGAGCGTCAGAAATGTCGGAGATGAAAGGGAGGTCACCTTCACGAAAGGCGATCAGACCCAGAGCGTCAGGGCAAAAACGCTCCTCGTCGCCACCGGGCGGAGGCCGAACCTCGACGGACTCCGTCTTGAGGATATAGGCGTCTCCACGACCAAAAAAGGTCTTGTGCTTGATGAAAAATTGAGGACCACCCGGCGCCATATTTATGGGGCCGGCGACGTCACCGGCACCTATCAGTTTACCCACGCAGCCGGTTACGAAGGGGGGGTAGTGCTGAGCAACGCAATATTTCACTTTCCCAGAAAGATCAGCTACACCTATCTGCCCTGGGTCACCTACACGGACCCCGAACTGGCCTCGATAGGGATGAATGAAAAGGCTGCGAGAGCCAAAGGCATCACGTATTCCGTCTGGAACGAGGCGTTCGGGAGCAACGACAGGAGCCTTGCGGAAGGGGAATTAACGGGGAAGATAAAGATGCTCCTCGACGAGAAAGAGAAGCCCATAGGTGTCCAGATCCTGGGTCCGCAGGCCGGCGACCTGCTCGGCGAATGGGTTGCCGTCATGAACGGGAACGTAAGGCTCTCCACCCTCGCGTCAGCCGTTCACCCCTATCCCACCCTTGGAGAGATCAATAAAAGGGTGGCCGGGGATTTTCTCTCGACGAAGATATTCTCCGAGACGGTCAAAAAGACGCTTAAACTGTTTTTCAGCCTTAAAGGAAGGGCGTGCGAAGGGTAGTGGAATCCATCCGCATCACGCTCCCGCCTGCGGGGTGCCGCCTCCGAATCGTGCTACAAAGCCCTGGCCGGTCAAGCCCGAGGAAGACGGAGTTCCGGCTATCGTGGCAAGGTACGTACCGTCCAGATCCGTGATGTGCTGAACCACATTGTCAAAGTAGTTGAAATGTATCTGCTCTTCGTCGATGATCAGTTCAAAAAGTTTCGCACTGATGCTGTCGCCGTTTTCTCTGCAGACGAGCAGGAATTGGTTATAGGTGGCGATCGTATTGTCTTCGAGATCTGCGTCAAAGGGAAAGACTTCCTCGACCTTATGGCCTTTTATGGCTTTTGCCGCGGGATCTACGGTCGGCTGGCCGCCCAGCTCCTCGATCCGGTCCGCGAACTTCTCTGCGTGGCGCATCTCGTCAAGCGCCACGAGCTTGAGCTTCATTGCAAAATCTCCGTAATCCATGTTGTCCAGATTGTAGTGCTGGTTCATGTACTGGTGAATGGCGTGCAGCTCCATGGAACGGGCCTTGTTCAAAACCTCAATGACATTTGCTTTATTCTGTTTCTTGTTGCTCGCGGCCATTGCGCTCCTCCTTTGTTTGAAGTTGTTGATGAAAAACTATATGCCTGAAATCGTTGCCCGTAAAGAGTGAACGTGCGTGGATGCCCTCTGGATAACAATCTGCGGGTTATTGGCGTTTTTATGCCGGTTACAAGCATGGTTTCGGGAAGGTGGATGATGATCGCAGCTTTTGATGTCCGCTGCCGTGAAGGCATCGGTGGCGGCCGTGCTCCTTAACGAATATACGCGTGTGCTTCGCCTATTTTGAAAGCTTTTTCCGGACTCCAGTCGGCGCTGCAATGACGGAAAATCTGACTATATCTTGTCGGCGAAAGCGGCAAGCTCTTTCGCCATCCTTTTCAGAGAGTCGGTCATGTCAATATACAGGTATGAAGCCTGGGGCATACATATGCCGGTAATTAACCGGTTCTGATGGACAATATCAAATTCGTCGATCATCTCTCTGACTTTTTCCGTATCACTTCGTATCTTGTCCTTGAGTACAGGATTCCTGGTCGTGAAATAATCCTTCACGTCGGTGAATTCTGTTCCGACGGCCACCATGAGCTGCTTTATTTCGTCAAGGGCTTTTTGGGTAAAGAGTACGTTGGATTCAACTTTTGTCTCCATCTTGTCGACAAGGCTGTCGAGAGCCAGCGCGACACGCTGGAGGTGGGGGAGTGCAATTACAAATTTCTGTTCCGCCTCGTTCTTGTCCTTGTCCTCGACGAGCTTCTCTATCGCGGGGAGGCCTTCTTTCAACGATTCCCTGAACTTTGATCTGCTTTCCTTGAGAAGGTTGATTTTCTGACCTGCAAAACCTCTATATATATTGTTTAAGATTGGTACTGTTTCCTCAAGAAGCTTGCCGATCCTATCGGTGATCTCTCTTTCCTGCATGATTATCTCCTAAGCAATATATTTGGTAGCCTTCTTTTCTATATAACACAGCAATGATACTCCTGTATCGGAGAATCACCGGGTGACCCCCGTTTTCCGAAACAGTTTTTTCAGGTCAATCTCTGTCCACTGCACATACCCCGGGGCTTTTACCCACAGTTTCAGGGATGCCGGTATGGTGACAAACTGGTATATTGATTTGTCCGGTGGAGTCGCTCCGCCCCCGGTTAACGGGATATCGAGTATCGCCATCATCCGGTGCGCATCGATCTTTCCTTTGTACTTCGCCGCAAGCGCGGCAAGGTTCTTGTACCGTGCAGCTGAATTCCCGACAACACTGTCTTTCCCCGGCGGCCGCGATGCCCATTCAGGATGGACAAAATGGTTGACGCCTATAAGCAGGCCTTGCTCCCCATCCCTCCTATTCACGTCAAACGTTGCCATTTCATACGAGTATGCCCTGTCGGGAAAGGCGACGTTGAAGACTATGGGGTAATGAAAGCGTGCGCCCTTGAGGGCTGCATCCAGCCCTTCAAAGGTGGAGTAATCTAAGGCCAGCTCCAGATCTCTAATCAGGAAAGGGGTTCGCTCCCCGAAGTAGCGCTGCCGATCGTCGTAACTGCTGCCGTCATTGTTTTCCAGGACGAGGCCGGCGTCGTTGAAGGCCTGAATGACTCCGATCTGGCCCGCATGAGCGATCGCTGCGGCACTATGGCTTCCATCGGTCGGATTGAATACCACTACGACAATGTATGGATTGAAATTTCTATAGAAAGCCGGGAAATCGAAGTTCCTCCCCATAACCAGGGGGCCGCCCCCGGTATAATCGCCCCAGACGGCCATGCTCGAGCAATGGTTCCGATCTCCTTTCGGCGCGGCTGCGGCTGGACCGGGGGAGATTAAAAAGTCAAAGGATTCGTTCAGGACGGCAATCTCGTCGATCCCCATCCCCGATGTCTCGGACATACCCTCACCGATATCCCGGAGGCGTTTCGGATAGAGCTTGAACAACTTTTTTGAGAACTCCCCAAGATTCCCGTCCGCCGACGCTATCTTGTTGAGAGTGAATTGCCTGACAACCTCCGCATACATTCCATGGATCTCCGGGGCGAGCAGTTTGCCGTACTGGCGTCCCATCTGCCGGTAGGTTCCGTTGAGTTCCACGACCTTGATCTTGCCGTAATGATAGAGCACCCCCTTCTCGAAAACTTTGACAACAGGGGGTTTCGTCCCTTCGTTGGCGCAGACGACCGCGCCTCCCCCGTATCCTGCCAGGATACCGACGAGTAACAGGACCGCAATGACGTTCCGGATCTTCTTCAGCACGACGGACGTCCTCCTGCTCGTAAAAGAAAAACGATCAACCACCCTGCTCAGAACGATATAGTATCATCCGGCCGATGAAATCACACGCTTTTTTGAAAAGGTGTTTATCGGTAGAAGCAGGCATGTGGGGTCGAACCGGAAAACTTTGTCATTCTTTGTTTCTTCATTATAATATATCAATGAGACGCAGTGACGAGGCAGATGTTCCGGTTTGTTTGCCAGTAATCGCTTTTTTTCATCGTTCGGGACAACAGAAGTGGTCCCCATGCATTCATGGACAGGATGAAAATGAGTTCAGGCTCGCCAGGCTTTAGGTCGCAAAGCATTATACAGCACAGGTGGATCAGACTATGAAGGTGTGTAATATTTTGCTGAAACAGGGTTGTATCGAAGAGGAATCCATTGAAAAGGCGTTGAGGATCCAGGCCGGCAGTGACAAGCCCATCGGCGAGATCCTCCTGGAGATCGGCGCCGTGGAGGATGCGGCCCTCAAAGGCGCGCTTGACCTTCAATCCGATCTTCAGAAAGAACTTTTTTCGGACAAGGCGGCCTTTCTGGAAACCACAGAGCCATTCGACGGGCTCGACGCCGCCAGCCTCGCGCAGATCTGCGAGACCATGGAATGGAAACAATTCGCGACCGGTGAGTTGGTCCAGAAGGAAGGGACACCGGGAGAATTCTTCCATGTCGTGAAGAACGGCCTGGCGAAAATATTCATGGAGAAAGACGGCGAAGAGAAGATCGTTGGCTTCCTCGGCGAAGGGGATTTTTTCGGAGCAACGGCCCTCCTCTCTGACGGCATCAACCCTTCAAGTGTCGTCACCATCGAGCAGACCCTCTGCCTCGCCCAGAACAAAGAGGCCTTTACGGCCATGATAGAGATCCATCCTCAATTTGCGGGCTATTTCAATCAACTGATCATCCGCCAGTCAAGGACGATCTTCAGCAAGCTTCTTGCCACCGGGACGGGGGCCATGGCACAGGTGGAGCCTTTCCTGTACAGCAAGCGGGTGAAAGATCTGATATCGCCCAGGCAGGTCTTCTGTGCCGAGGGTGACACCCTGGAAGAGGCCGCCCGCAGACTCATCGGGGAGGATGTCAAGACGGCGGTGGTCATTGACAGTAATAAGAAGCTCCTTGGGACGATCGGCCTCAAGGAACTTGCCGATGCCTCACTCCTCAAAGGCGCCAGTCCCCGGCAAACCATCGGCCCCATCGTCGAAAAGGGATTAAGGGCCATCAATTCAGACAGTTACTTCTTTGACGCCCTTCATGAAATGATGAGAAAGAGAACTGACACCCTCATAGTAATGACCGGCGAGAAGATCGATGGGGTTCTGACGAGCCTCGACCTGCTGCAATTCCGGGGAAGAGAGGTCCTTTCCCTCATACGAAACATAGAGGACGCGAGAAGCTTCGACGAACTCAACCTCCTGCGCCAGGACGTGGAGAGCGTGCTGAGGGTATTGATAGGGGACGGTGCGGTCGCTTCCCATGCATGCAAGATCGTGAGCGAACTGAACGACAAGATTGTAAGAAGGGCCATAAGGCTCTCGGAGAAAACCCTCGGGGTGGCGCCGATCCCTTATGCATGGCTCGGGCTGGGAAGCGAGGGGAGAAAAGAGCAAACACTTCTCACCGATCAGGATAACGCCATCCTCTTCGATTCTCCCGGGAACAGCGAAAAGGCGAGATCGGCGGAAGAATACTTCAAGGCCCTTTCGGACATGGTCGTGAAGGGGTTGAACGAATGCGGCTTCCCCCTCTGCAAGGGCAATATCATGGCAACCAACCCCCGGTATTTCGGCGATCTTTCTTCGTGGAAAGAGAAGACGACCCGCTGGATAAGCGTCAGCGCCGAAAAAGGGGAAGATCTTGTCGATATCTATACATTCCTTGATTTCAGAGCTGTTTATGGCAGCGAAATCCTTGAGGAGACGCTCCGGTCCCACGTCATCGGTGAATTTCGTAAACACCCCTACGCGCTGCGAATGCTTGCCCGGCCGATCGTTTCCATCCCCATCCCCCTGGGTTTTTTCAAGAATTTCCTCGTGGAAAAGAACGGAAAATATAAGAATACAGTCAACATCAAGACCCACGGGCTCCTTCCGCTGTCCACATGCGTGAAGCTCCTCGCTTTCTTCGGCGAGGTCACCGAGGTCAACACCCTCGAGAGGATCAGGGGACTCGCGGGAAAAGGCATCATTCCCGCCGACAGGTCAGAGTTCTTCGAACAGGCCTTCGAGACCTTCCTGGCCCTTAAGATTCACAACAACCTGAATAACCTCGACCAGGGGAGGGATTTCAGCAACAACATCAACCCCGCTCTCCTCGGCGCAAAACAAAAGCAGCTGCTCAAGGATTCCTTTCTCGCCGTCTCGGAGGTACAGAAGATCACAAAGGACGTTCTCAGGGTGGTGGACAATGCCTGAAGACGGTTGCGGCCGTCTTCAGGCGCAAAGCCCGGCTATTTCTTTTGAAGGTTTTTGGTTAACCAATGGCGAGGAATGTCAATGTTGAAATAAAGGGCCGATTTTTGGCCGGTCTTTCTGCTTTCGACATCCATCCTGTCGTAGTCATGACCGTTTGCAGCCAATGTGCTGGTCTTGACCGATTTAAGCCCGTTTGCATTAATAACAAAATATTCTTCCGGGACGGATATGACAACAATCGCCTTTTCAGGGGTAGTCCCGTCACCCGAGGCATAGAGCGAACCTACAAGCCCTTGCAGGACAGAGGTGTGAAAGGTATATCTTTCTGAATTCCCCATTTCTCTGTAAGCAATCCTGCATAACAGATGAATATCGAGGTCGACATAATTCGTCTC
>DNYO01000189.1:18929-22401 GCA_003506795.1 Deltaproteobacteria bacterium | reverse complement strand
CTTCGGGTTGGCAGCCAGCGGCGCTCTATGTCATCCCCGATGGCGGCGGCACCGAGGGCCTGGTCTACGATGCCGGGAAGCTCATCGTTCGGACTGCGACCAAATCCGGTAATTTCAAAGGCAACTATGTCGGTCAGGCCGGCTACAAGATCTACGGGCCGGCAACGACAGAGGCGGCATGGGTAACGGTAGGCAACGATGCCACCCGTTTCCTGCTTGCCAACGGAGTGAACGGAAACAACGTAACGACCCTGCTTGAACGCGGCCTGGGGATGGACGCCACGGGAACCCATGACGCCATCGTTGAGTTTGCCGTCGACACCCAGTACCTGATGCGGCCAACGCGAAACCCCGACATCAGCCAGTACCTGCCCGCCCAGTACGGGCAGGCCCAACCTTTTGTAAAGCCCGCCGGGATGAGCGACGCCGCCTTCGACAACTTCAAGGCCTATTACACTGATTGGCTATCCAAGTCCTACGGCTCCTACAACTTCCCTTTTACCCAGCTCGGGTACACCTTTTACTGGGGAAACGGCTACACACTCGCAAACATCAACGGGATGACTGAGTTCATTATCCTTGGCCAGAGCCCCGTGGACATTTATGGCATTTACTCGACACGATCCTATATTTATACCCGTAATGACGGCACGAATTTCAGCACCGCGGCCGGTGCTTCCTACGGCAACGGTTTTGCCAGCTTCAAGATCGACGGCCCCGTTGACACCGTCTGGGCGGGACATCGTTTCCAGAAAAATGTCCGCACGGCCACCGGGACCCCCAACCAGGTGATCATTGAAAGCGGCGGCACAGTTTCCGGCGGTCAGGGCCTCCTCATCTGGTCGCTCAACTACGATGTCATCAACAACGGTGTCATCAGCGGGACCACAAGCAAAAAGTACAATATCGCAGGGACCGAAAATATTGCCGTGCTATTCAAGGGTGACACGGGTACAACATTCGGTACACCGATCACGACGGCCGGAGCCGTCAACCGTCTTACCAACGCAGGTACCATTTCGAGCCCGGGAACGGCCATCAAGGCCGAGGCCGGAGATACACAGATTACGAACAACGCCGGAGGGACCATTTCCGGCGGAGCTTATGCCATACAGACAGGCGCAGGAAACGATACGGTGACCGTCAACGGCGGACAGGTAACGGGCAGTATAGACCTTGGAACGGGGACAGATACCGTCAACGTAACGGGTGCCAGTACCGCAAGATTCAACATGACCCTGGACAAGGATACCGCCACTGCCACCCGGATCACCGCGCAAACGGTCACGATTGCAAACAATACAAACCTGGGCGTGACCGTATCGGGATCGTCCAACATCCGCGACAGGGATAGCTTTCTTATCGTAGATTCCACGACACTGAACGCGACACCCGGCAATCTTGTGATACTGAATGACGTTTCCCTGCCCATGATCAGTTTTTCTCCTGTAAAGAATGCAAACAAGCTCTATCTCATGGCATCGCGGAACAACGCCTATTACGCTCTGAACAGTGGAAACCCATCCCTTGGCGCTTCCCTGGACGGTCTGGCAAACGTGGCGACGGGTGATTTTGCAAATGTTCTCGGCAGCCTTGACAGGTCAGGAAGCGCGAGTGCGGCTCTCCAGCTTCAACCAGCCGTGGATCAAGGGGCTATTCAGGCGGGTTTCGGGACGATCAGTCGATTTACGCAGAGCGTCGTCAGCCGAATCGATCAGGTGCTGGCAGGCAATACCGCGCCGACGGGTCGGACCGGGATATCCACCGGCGATGATCCTGCAAAATGGGGCATGTGGGCCCAGGGGTTCGGCAGCTATCTTAGCCAGGATCCACGGGGATCGAGTATGGGGTATACGGCAAACATCTGGGGCACCTCCCTCGGCCTCGACAGGCTACTTTCCGATCATTTCATGTTCGGTTTCGGCGGCGGATATGCAAAGAGCTACATCAGGACAAGCGATGAAAATACCAGGACGGACGCCGACAGCTACCAGGGAAACGTCTATGCGAGCCTTTTTGGGAACGCTTATTACCTGGACGGCATTCTGTCCTATGCGTACAACAGGTACGACGCCTCGAGGCACATAGCCTTCGGCAATATCGACAGGGTCGCAAAGAGCGATTATGCGGGGCATCAATATTCCGCCTATCTCGAAGGCGGCTATAATTTCAAGAAACAGGGATGGAACATCTCACCCCTCGTCTCCCTCCAGTATGCACGCCTTCATCTCAACAAATACTCCGAGTCCGATGCCAATTCCGTTAATCTCGACGTTGACGCTCAGAACTACGACATGGTGCAATCCGGAGTTGGCGCCAGGTTTTCATATCCGCTCCTCTATGAACGCTCACAGATCATTCCTGAAGTACACGTGAGATGGTTCTACGATTTTATCGGCGATCGCCAGCAGGCTACAGCCACTTTTACCGGCGGCGGGGCTTCATTCTCCACGGACGGATTCAACCCGCCGAAATCGAGCTACAATGCCGGGGCAAGGATCACACTGATAAGCAAGAACGGCATCACGGCTTCGCTGAACTACGACTTCGAAGTGAAAAAAGATTCTTATAGTCACGCGGGTTATGCAAATATTCATATCATGTTCTAAAGCCGGACGGCTGCTTTTCCTGGTAATCGCTCTGTTTGCGGCGGGCTGCGCCTCAGTTAGCGACAGGTACGAGGCCGCAGACCGCATCGCCGCCGAAGTCGGTTTCACGAAAACGTTCTTCAAGACGGATAATTTCACACTTACCGCATACACGCGGTTCGACAGGCCCCTCGATGATCTCAATGTTTATATCGAAGGAGACGGTTCGGCCTGGCTCTCTCGTACACGGCTTTCCGATGATCCCACGCCCCGAAGACCCCTCGTGCTGGAATTAGCCGCCATGGACCCCGCCCCCAATGTTGCCTATCTGGCTCGCCCGGGACAGTATACCGCCGCCAAGCCCGGCTGTCATCCTGATTACTGGTCGGACAGGCGTTTCTCGCAGGAGGTCGTGGCCTCGGTAAACCAGGCTCTAGACAGTTTGCTGAGACAGGCCCGGTCAGACAGGGTCAATCTGATCGGCTACTCGGGAGGAGCTGCAATTGCTGTATTGATTGCGGCACGCCGCAATGACGTCGCCACCCTGAGGACCGTGGCCGGAAATCTCGATACCGACGCAGTAAACCGGCATCATGGCGTCAGCCCCCTCAACGGTTCTTTGAATCCCATTGATGTGGCGGAAAAGGTGAAGAACCTGCCGCAGCACCATTTCGCCGGGTCGAAAGATACCGTCGTCCCCCCTTTCATCATTGAATCCTTCCTGAAACGGGCGGGCGACCAGGATGGCCGCATGTTTACTATCGTTGACGGTGTCTCCCATACGCGCGGCTGGTGCGAGAGATGGAAATCGCTGCTGGCTGTACCATTTTAAGGCGATAATTCAAACGACCCCGTCTGTCCATCCATCACGGAAACAGGCGAGC
>DNYO01000189.1:0-18890 GCA_003506795.1 Deltaproteobacteria bacterium | reverse complement strand
GCGACCTTCGGGGTCATCTCGTGTTCGGGATCGTCGGTGAAAAGAAGGACGTTGCCTCTTCGCGTGATGACCTCTTCTATGTTGGAGCACGTCTTCTTATAGGTCTGGTCCCTGGGTGAAACGAATACGATGGGCATATTCTCGTCGATGAGGGCTATCGGACCGTGCTTCATCTCGCCGGCCGCATAGGCCTCGGCGTGGATATAAGAGATTTCCTTGAGTTTCAGGGCCCCTTCGAGAACCGTCGGGAAGTTGATGCCTCGTCCAAGGTAGAGAAAGTGCCTGTAGTGCATGTTCCTGCGGGCACTCTCCTCAATGACGGGGCATGAATCGAGGAGAGTATTGATCTTGTGCGGAATTTTCTTGAGCTCGGCGACATGCGTTCTTATGTCGTTGCTGTCGAGGGCACCAATGAGCTTGCCGATGTAGAGCATGAGCATGAAGAAGACGGAGATCTGTGTGGTAAATGCCTTGGTTGAAGCAACACCGATCTCCGGGCCGGCATGCGTGTATACGACGCTGTGGCATTCCCGGGAGAGTGTGCTTCCCAGGACATTGCATATCGCGAGGGTATGAAGACCCTTTTTCTTCACTTCTTTCATTACCGCTATGGTATCGGCCGTCTCGCCCGATTGGGAAACAAGAATTACCAGGTCGTTCCGGTCAAGAATCGGATCCCGATAACGAAATTCCGAAGCGATGTCCGTTTCAACGGGTATCCTCAGGTTTGCCTCAAAGATGTGTTTGCCGATGAGACAGGCGTGGTACGACGTGCCGCAGGCTACCATCCAGATCTTTTTGGTTTTCGTCAGATCGGGTAGGTTCAGCTCTTCAAAGAGGACCTCGCCCGCCTCTTCCTGTACTCGTCCGATGAGCGTGTCCGATATGGCCCGCGGCTGCTCGAAAATCTCCTTGAGCATGAAATGCCTGAAGCCGCCCTTTTCCGCCATGGCCCCCGTCCACTGAACACTGCGGACCTCGCGATCCACCTCAGCCCCGTCAAGGTTCGTTATTTTCAGGGCACCCTGCTTCATGACCACGATATCGTCATCTTCAAGGAAGATAAACCTGTTTGTCCTGTTGATTATGGCCGGCACGTCACTGGCGATCATGAATTCACCCTCGCCTATGCCGACGAGGAGAGGACTCTCCTTTTTTGCGGCGATGAGAGTTTCTTCGCCTTCCCTGATGACGCCGATGGCATAGGAACCCTTGAGCCTCCCCAACGCGAGCCTCACCGATTCTTCAAAGGTGGCCCCGTTTTCGAGGTAGTCCGCTATGAGATGGGGAATCACCTCGGTATCGGTATCCGACACGAAGGTACGCCCCTTCTCTTTCAGGATTTCCTTTAATTCGAGGTAATTCTCTATGATGCCGTTGTGCACGACGGTGACACCGCCGACTTTATGCGGGTGAGCGTTTCGCTCTGACGGTACACCGTGGGTGGCCCACCTGGTATGGGCCAGTCCCATGGATCCATGGAAGCTCTCGTCGCGGATCGCATCCCACAGCTCGCTCACCTTTCCCTGCCTGCGGGCAAGCTTGATCGTCCCCTCATCCCATATCGCAATACCGGCTGAATCGTAACCCCTGTATTCCAACCGTCTCAGTGCATCGATTAGAATGTCCCGTGTTGCCTCCTTGCCCTGATATCCTACAATTCCGCACACAGTTATTTCCTCCTGTAGCCTTCAATATTCGTTTGCCGTGCCCTGGATACAGCGAGAGAACCATCGGGAACGTCCTCGGTAATCGTCGATCCGGCGCCCACAACGGCGCCCTTCCCCACCTTCACAGGTGCTACAAGTTCGGTATTGGCGCCGACGAGAGCACCGTCTTCAATGACCGTCTTATTTTTCTTCACGCCGTCATAATTACAAGTAATAGTTCCCGCCCCGATGTTAACGTTCTTACCTATCCGGGCATCCCCAATATAGGAAAGATGATTTACCTGCGAATTGTCTTCCAGTGTTGAATTTTTCACCTCGACGAAGTTGCCTATTCTAACCCCTGTCTCAAGCACGGTACCACCCCTCAGCCTGGAAAAAGGGCCGATTGCAACGCCTTTCTTTGCCTCGACCCCCTCCATTGCTACGAAACCCTCGATGGTTACGTCATCGTGGATCACACAGTTCCTTATGATCGAGGAGGGCCCGATGGATACCATTTCTCCGATGACCGTGGTTCCGGTGATGTGACAATTCGGTGCGATTACCGTGTCGGCGCCTATTGTGACATCGTCATCGATCCAGATGGCGGTATCGAGAAAGGTCACGCCCTTGTTCATGTGCCTTTCGTTGATTCGCTGTCTCATGACAACGTTCGCCTCAAGGAGGCCTTTCAGATTATTAATGCCCAGGACCTCTTCGGGCCGGGGGCAAAAGAAACCCTTTGCATGCTTTCCGTGTCTTCCGGCCACCTTGCAGATATCCGTCAGATAGCGCTCGCCTTTTGCGTTGTCCGCGCCTATGAGATCGATGAGCCCGAAAGAAGCGAAAGGAATATAGCAGATACCCGTATTGATCCTTTTGATTCGCCTTTCCTCGTCACTCGCATCGGAATGCTCCCGGATATCTGTTATCCTGTCACCGTCCATCAGCACCCTGCCATAACCCGATGGATCTTCGACGTCGGTCGTAAGGAATACTATCGACCCCGCACTGCGGCAGAACGCCAGAAATTCACGAAGGGTGTCACTCTGGATGAGGGGCACATCACCGAGGAGAACAAGGACGTCATTTCCGCCCAGATGCTCTTTCGCCGAGGCCAGGGCGTGGGCCGTGCCCTTCTGTTCGGTCTGAAACGCCGTCACAACCTTCTTGTCCTGAAGGAAGGCCTCGACAGACTCGCGCCTGTATCCCGTAACGACGATAATCCGCGAAGGGTCGAGGCTTTGCGCCATTTCCACAACGTACCCTAAAAGGGGCTTTCCCATGATCTCGTGCATCACCTTGGGCTTTCTGGATACCATCCGCTCGCCCTTGCCCGCGGCAAGTATGACGATATCAATCTTGTTCATCTGCAGTCTCCTTTTTTCCGAAAAACCGGGCGATGACGATACTCAATTCATAGAGTCCCCAGAGGGGAAGCGCCACCAGAATCTGGCTGACGGGGTCCGGCGGCGTGATGATGGCACTGAGAATGAAGGCGCACAGTATGGCATACCTGCGTTTTTTTGCCAGAAAACGGTGGTTGATTATACCGACTTTCGCGAGAAAATAGGCTACAAGGGGAAGTTCAAAGAGGAAACCAAAGACGACGAGAAGCTTCAATGTCAGGCTGACATACCCTTTGAGGTCGGGCATGGGGATGACGAAGTCCGAGGCGTAGCTGACAAAGAACCTGTAAAGGTGCGGCATGACGACGACGTAGCAGAAGAATACCCCAACGGCAAATGAGAAACTGCCCCAGAAGATAAGAGGGTAGACGTATCTCCTTTCCTTCTCGTAAAGCCCCGGCGCCACGAACATCCACATCTGGTAAATGATCATGGGTGAAGCAACCGTCACGGCGGTAAGGATCCAGATCTTGAAATAAGTGAGAAATGCCTCGGTTACCCCCGTAAAGATGAAACTGCTTCCCGATGGCATCACTTTCCTGAAGGGCTGAAGGAGAAAAACGTTCACTCTCTCCCGAAAAAAGTAGGTAACGACAAAGGCCAGGCAGACAGCAATGAGACAGTACGTTAATCGCTGCCGTAATTCCTGAAGATGTGAGACAAAGGGTTGTTTTTCGTCTGGTTGAGTTCTTTTAGCCATAGACGGCTGACATTGCCCTTTTCGCCGCAGGGGCGATCAGGTTTCCGCAATTACCCCCTTAAATTGCTGTAGGAATCAGGCGGGTTCTCCGCGGGCCCGGTCTTTTCCTCAGATTCAGCAGCGGCTTGATCCTCAGCCTGCTTTTCCTCCCCGGGAATATGGGCTTCTTCATCGGGCCTGGCGTCGACTTCGGCTTCGGTGGTATGAGGCTCATCCTCGCTGGAAGCTTCGCTTGTGTCCTGGCCCGGGTTATCGTCCTTTGCAAAGTCCTCTTCGAATGTCTGTTTTACATCATCGGTCATGCTTTTGACTTGATGAAGGGCCTTTCCAAGAGACCGGGCAAGCTCGGGCAACTTTTTCGGTCCAACCACCAGCAACGCTACAATCATTATGAGGATGAGTTCAGGGAGACCTATACCAAACATTTGGCATAAAATATCATAAAAAGTACAGTCTTAAAAGAGAATTATACCGGTGCAGTCGCCCTGAATCATTGTTTTATGCCCTTTGACGGGCTCGTGAAAGGCGCGCCCTTATTGCGAATCAGGGCATTGACATCATCACGGGCGTGTATTAGCCTGAGACCATCAGCATTTTGATTCGAGGTTAAATTCATCAAACGAAGGAGGCAGACATGGCGGAAAGACTTCAGGTATTCAAATGTGAAATTTGCGGAAACATTGTCGAAGTGCTCCATGGCGGAAAGGGAGTGCTCGTGTGCTGTAATGAACCGATGAAACTCCTCACGGAAAACACCGTCGATGCTTCCAGGGAAAAACACGTTCCCGTGATCGAAAAGACGGCCGACGGCGTCACAATAAAAGTTGGAAGCGTTGCCCATCCTATGGAAGAGAACCATTATATAGAATGGATCCAGGCGGTTATCGACGGTACGGTGTACCGCCGGTTCCTGAAGCCGGGAGAGGCTCCGCAGGCGTTCTTTCCTGTCAAGGGCGATTCCGTGACGGCGCGGGAGTACTGCAACATGCACGGTCTGTGGAAAAGTTGATAGGGAGAAGATCATGAAAAGCCTAAAGGGAACACAAACAGAAAAGAATCTCCTGGCAAGTTTTGCCGGCGAATCTCAGGCACGGATGAGGTATAACTATTTTTCATCTCAGGCAAAGAAAGAAGGCCTTGAGCAGATATCTTTCTTCTTTGCCGATACCGCAGATAATGAAAAGGAGCATGCAAAACGGTTCTTCAAGTTTTTGGAGGGCGGCGAGGTTGAAATAACCGCATCCTACCCTGCCGGCGTCATTGGAAATACGGCAGAAAACCTGAAGGCCGCCGCAGCCGGTGAAAACCTGGAACACACTGTCCTCTACCCGGAGGCAGCGAAGGTTGCCGACGAAGAAGGTTTTGAGGAGATTGCCGATGTTTTTCGGGAGATAGCAAAGGTCGAAAGAGAGCATGAGAAACGTTACCTCGCTCTTCTCAGGAATGTTCAGGCGGGGGTGGTTTTCAAGCGGCCGTCTACGACAAAGTGGCGCTGCAGGAATTGCGGCTACGTCCACGAGGGGCCCGAAGCACCTGAAGAGTGTCCTGCCTGTGCGCACCCCCGCGCGTACTACGAACTCCTGGCAGAGAATTACTGATCCTGCGACCCTCGCGCACGGGCAAAAGACAAGACGTTCTTTTCTCCGTGCGCGCTTCTTTTTCCTTTATTTTTCCTTGACATGCATTATTTTCATCTGGTAGTTTTCTGTGAATTGAAACAAATCCAAAGGAATTAAGGAGATTTACGGCACAAACCCGGCGTTTTATGGTATTATTTTTTTGCCCGGCGCAAAGGACCATATCTATGAACTGGTTTCCGGGCATGGATCACGGGATGGTCGTCAAAGAACGTGCATGAAGATAGCTGGAATACAATTTGCCTGTTCGAAGGACAAGGACAAGAATGTCAATACAGCGGCAAAGCTTCTCGGCGTTGCCCTCAGTGAAAAAGCGAAGATCATATGCTTTCAGGAGCTTTTCAACCGGTACTGGTTCCCCAAAGATCGTGATGAGGCCGCATTTGAACTAGCAGAAGATGCAGACGGCGAGACCGTCCGGTTCTTCAAGTCACAGCTCAAAGGAACCGATGCGGTGATCATCCTCCCCATCTTCGAAAAAGTGAAAGACTCTTACTATAATTCAGCGGTCGTCATAGAAGGAGACAGGACGTTGGGGATTTACCGGAAACTTAACGTCACCGACATTCCGCTATGGGAAGAAAAGTTCTATTTCACGCAAGGCAACACCGGCTTGCCCGTCTTCGATACAAGCCATGGCACGTTCGGTATACAGATGTCATGGGACAACTTCTTCCAGCAAGGGACACGGATCCTGGCCCTCAAAGGGGCCGATATCGTCTTTGCCCCGACTTCATGCGCATTCAAGTCTCAGCACATCTGGCAAACCGTTATCTCCTCCAACGCGATAACGAACGGAGTCTACGTCATGCGCGTCAACAGGGCAGGCAGCGAGGAGGCTCAGGATTTCTACGGTATGAGCTTCTGCGTCAATCCCGAAGGGGAGCTTATCGGCGGACCCACGGGCCGCTCCGATACGGTGCTTCTCGCTGACGTCGACCTCGACCGGCTGAAAATCATCCGCCGGGAATGGCCGATCCTGAAAGAAATTAAACCCGGATTGTACGGAGAAATTATCGGGGAGAACCTGTGAGCGACGAACCCACCCTTTGCGTGGTCTGCGCCTGGCGCGAAGAATGTAAGAAGAAGTACCTTCATGGAAAAGAAGTATCCCTGCGATGCCCTGACTTCACGAAGGACCTTCAGATCAATAAGGACAAAGCGGATGCTCAGAGCCATAGCGGCAAAGATAATCAGTAAAGTTGTAGAGGATGCACGCAAATCAGGTTCCCTGCCCGATGACATGCGGCTGAATTATATCATCGAGACGCCCCGAGAGGAGGGGTTCGGTGATTATTCCACGAACATAGCCTTCATCCTGGCCCCTCAGCTGAGAAAAAGACCACTGGATATCGCCGCTATGCTCGTCGAAGGGATGAAAGGCAGCGAGTATTGCGAATCCATTACCGTTGCAGGGGCTGGCTTCATCAACTTTTCCCTCAAAGACAGCCTGTGGCAGCAACTCCTCAAAGATACGGCCTCCATGGGGATCAAAAGTCTCTATCCCAATGCGGGAGGAGGCAAAAAGGTCCTCATTGAATTCGTGAGTGCCAACCCTACCGGCCCTCTACACATCGGTCACGGCAGAGGCGCGGCTGTCGGAGACGTGCTCTCCAACCTGCTTGAAAGAACGGGTCACACCGTCGCCAAAGAATACTACATCAATGATGCGGGCCGGCAGATCAAGACACTCGGCCGATCCACTTTTTTGAGGCTCAAAGAGCTCAAGGGCGAGGCGGTGGAATACCCCCCGGATCTTTACCAGGGAGACTACGTCCGCGACCTCGCGCGCAGGATCATCGACGAAGGAATAGCTGTGCCGCCCGGAGACGAGGATGCCATCAGCTTTCTCGCAGGCTATGCAAGCTCGTTCATAATGGATGGGATCAAGAACGATCTCGCTGAATTCGGCGTGAATTTCGATAATTTCTTTCTTGAGTCCTCGCTCTATGCCTCGGGTATCGTCGACGAAACGCTGCGGATCCTCAAGGACCGCGAGATTGCCTATGAAAAAGACGGTGCTCTGTGGTTCAAGACGGGCCTCTACGAAAAGGACGAAGACAGGGTCCTTGTCAAGTCTGATGGAGAAAACACCTATTTCACATCGGATATCGCCTATCATCTCGATAAATTTAAACGTTCTTTCGATGTGCTCGTCGATATATGGGGTTCGGATCATCACGGCTATATACCGCGGCTGAGCGCCTCCGTTCAGGCACTGGGCAGAAACAAGGAAGATCTCAGGTTTCTCCTCATCCAGTTCGTGACCCTCATCAAGGATGGCAAGCCCGTGGGTATGTCGACCCGTTCGGGTGAATTCACGACGTTGCGCGAGGTCATGGACGAGGTGGGCCGCGACGCCTGCCGCTTCTTCTTTCTCATGCGCAAGAGCGATGCCCATCTTGAGTTCGATCTCGATCTCGCGAAGAAGACATCCAACGAAAACCCCGTTTACTATGTGCAGTATGCACATGCAAGAATAGAAAGTATCTTCCGCAATGCACGCGAAGCCGGAGTTGATACGAACGATCTCTCCGATGCCGACTGTACCCTTCTGACCCTCAAGGAAGAGCTGGACCTGATACGATGGATAACGCGATACCACAGCGTCCTCGACGGCAGCGCAAGAAGCCTTGAGCCTCATCGCGTCACATTCTACCTCATCGAAATCGTCGGCCGTTTCCACAGCTACTACAACAAGACGAGGGTGCTGGGCAACGACGTGGGGCTTACCCGTGCCCGCCTTCTGTTGTTATCCGCACTTCGCGACGTGATCAGGGACGGCCTCGACCTTGTCGGAGTCTCGGCTCCGGAAAAGATGTAAAAACAACCGCCTGGCGCGTCCGTCCACCCCGGCGGCCCCGGGAACATGCAAAGGAGTATCAATGGAGAAAAGAAAGAGCAAAACCAGGGAATATATTGAATCCATCGTGATTGCAGCCCTCATAGCACTCGTTGTGAGGAGTTTCGTCATTCAGGCGTACAAGATTCCTTCGGGGTCCATGGAGCCGACACTGCTGGTCGGTGACCATCTGCTCGTCAACAGGATGAGCTACGTCATCAAGATGCCCTTTGTCGACACTGTTCTTTTCTCCACCGGAAAGCCACAGCGGGGGGATATTATCGTTTTTCGCTACCCCGAAGACCCAAGCAAAGACTATATAAAACGCGTCATAGCCACCGAGGGAGAATCGGTAGAGATCAAAAACAAGGCCGTCTTCATCAACGGAAGGAAAATAAACGATACCTGGGGGCACTTCAGGCCCGACAGCTTCACCTCCCGCGGCCTGCTGCCCTTCATCGACAAGGACAATATTCCTCCCATAACGGTGCCGAAGGACAGCTATTTTGTGATGGGCGACAATCGTGACAACAGCCTCGACAGCCGCTACTGGGGTTTTGTGCAAAAACAGCACCTCGTAGGCAAGGCATTGATCATCTATTTCTCATGGGACAGCAACGCAATGAACGCCCTTCAATACGTTCGTTGGTCGCGCGTAGGCTGGCTCATAAAATAGGCCGTCCATGCCATCCTATGATTAGATTTCCCGAGAATTCTGTGTTATTATTGAAGGTAATGAGACTACCGGTACTACTGATTTCGCTCCTCCTTTTGTCTTTCACGCAGCTTCACGCCGCCGGTTCCAACAATTCAGTGTACCTCTATCTTCGGGGATATTTGAGTGAGACCCAGGGAAGCTATAACGTTGCCCTGGAATATTACGACAGGGCCCTGAAGGACAACCCGGGCTCTTCCGAGATCAAAACCTCACTCGCGTCGCTCTACATTAAAAAAGGCGACATTGCAAAGGCGGAAGAATTCCTCAATTCGGCAATAGCCTTGAACCCGAAGAACCGGATCGCTCTTATGTACCTTGCCGGGATCCATGCATCAAGAGGCGTTACATACAAGGCAAAGGCGCTCTATGAAGAGATCATAGAACTCAACCCCGAGGACACCGAGGCGTACATGTACCTCGGGAGCGTCTACATTGGGGAGAAGAAATATAATGATGCCATATCCGTGTACGAGAAAGTACTGGCCTACGACGATGATAACATTATCGCCCTTTACTATATCGGTCGGCTTCACGGAGAAGCAAAAAACTTCGACAAGGCCAAGGCCTACCTGACGAGGGCCCTGGGAATCAAGCCGAATTTCACCCCTGCCCTTCTTGACATTGCAACGATCTACGAAATCGAGGGCGATCTGACGAAAGCCGTCGAGTATTATCAAACAGTGATCGCCCTGGATCCCAACGACAAGAAGGCGCGTTCGAGACTTGCCACTATTTTTATCAGGCAAAAGGAATACGACAAGGCGATAGGGAAGTTCGAAGAATTGTCCGACCTCGACCACCAGGACCTCTCGTTGAGAATCCGCATCGGCCTCCTTCACTATGAAAAAGGCCGCTACGACGATGCAATCAAGGAGTTCAACCTCGTCCTCGCCAGCAAACCCGACAACTACACGGTCAGGATATATCTGGCGATGTCGTGGCGCGAAAAGGGAGATGTCCGGAGGGCCCTTGAAGAGCTCAACAAGATCGATCCGAAATCGGAAGAATTTCTCACCGCACTCAAGCAGATGACCATGATATACATCAAGTCGGGAACGGTTGATGAAGGGATCAAGACAATATCCGGATACCTGCCTGAGATAGAGAAGAAACCGGATCTCTACATCCTCCTTTCCATGCTGTACGAAGAAAAGAACGATTATGCCGGCGGTATCGCCGCCCTTGAAGAGGCCCGCAAGATCGAGCCGAACAACCTCGAAGTCCTTTACCAGATTGGCATGCTCCATGAAAGAAAGGGCGAGCAAGGCAAGGCGCTTGCCATCATGCAAGACGTCCTCGTAGTTGATCCCGAGTACCCCAACGCCCTTAACTTCGTCGGCTATTCCCTTGCGGAGAAGGGCATCCGCCTTGACGAAGCAGAGACTATGATCAGAAAGGCGCTGGCCAAGCGTCCCGATGACGGATACATTATCGACAGCCTTGGTTGGGTCTTTTACAAGAAAGGTGACTTCAATGCCGCCCTTCAGGAAATTCAAAAGGCCAGCAGCCTCATGCCCGAGGACCCTACCATTCATGAACATCTGGGCGATATTTACTCGGCCCTGAAGGATTACAACAACGCCCTCCTCCATTACGAAAAGTCGGCAGCCCTCGAAAAGGATCCCTCCAGGAAGAATTCCATCGAACAGAAGCTCAAAATGATCAAAGAGAAGAAGTGATGAAAAAGGCGGTTCTTCTTCTTGTCGCTCTGCCGTTCCTGTTTCTTGGATGTTCACATATGGCCAGAAAACCGGTGTCCATCTCCTGGCCCGCGCAGTTCGACAACCTCGAGGCCATGTGCGAGATCGACGTCCAACTCAGGACAGAGAAATACAATGGAGACATGTCTCTGAAGGTCTCCTATCCCCACAGGCTTTTCCTGGAGGTCTACGGGCCGTTCGGCAACACCATCCTCTCTGTGGACAGATCCGATGATCATTTTACCATGCTAATGGATGGCGAAGAACTGACCGACGAAAATGACTTTTACCGGCTTTTCCGCATACGCATAAACGATATCATCGAAGACCTGACGCTTAAGGGACCCCTTGAGAACGAAGGGCGCGCCGCAGTGAGGCAGCGCCAGGACTATACCGTTTATTATTACCTGAACGATACCGAAAACAGGATATGCTGGAAGGTACGTGAAGGAGACTTCTGTATCACGTTCCTTGAGGTGAATTTCTCCCGGGAGAAACCAATTGCAAAAAGTGATAGCGGGAGGGAGTTACTCCTATGATACGAATGCGCTAAAGCATTTTTTCGAAGCAGGTTTTCACCGGATCGGCCTTGAAGTCGCAGGGCGATCGATTCTTATCAAACCCAACCTTCTGACCGGCAAGCCCGCCGAAAAAGCAGTTACGACCCATCCCATTTTTTTGAAGGCCCTTATTGAACTCCTGAAAGACAGCTCGTGCACCGTCTTTCTGGGGGACAGTCCCGGATACGAATCCCTGGAACGTGTCCTGAAAAACGGGGGCTACCTGGAGATGCTCGGGAGTCTCGGTGTGCGTATAACGCCGTTCACAGAGGAAATCGTCAAACGTGCCGACGGCATATCTCCCTACAAGGAATTTCTTTTCGGTGAGGACCCCGACCGATATGACCTCGTCATCAACGTTCCCAAGCTGAAGACCCATGGCATGATGGGTATGACCCTCGGGGCCAAGAACACCTTTGGATTCGTGCGGGGGTTCGCCAAGGGACGATGGCACCTTCGCGCCGGCAGAGACAGAGACCTTTTCGCCTCGATCATTGTAGATATTCATCGCATCGTTTCCCCGACGGTGACCGTTCTTGACGGTGTTCTCGGAATGTGCGGCGACGGGCCGTCGAACGGCACCCCGGTCATCTGCGGCATGATCGCGCTTTCCCGCAGTGCCTTCGCTCTCGATGCCTTTGTGGAATCGCACCTGTGCCCCCGCGCAACTCTTCCCGTTACATCCTGTGCCAGACGTCATGGCTTTCTGGACCACTACGAGGTAATCGATGTCGGCGTCCCCTCCCCTGTCACATTCCCTATGCCTCAGGCCTGTGACACCGATTGGAGTCTCCCGGCGCCGGTCAAGAGACTCCTCCGAAATATCTTTCTGAAGAAGCCCAGGATCTCCCGCAGGACATGCCAGCTCTGCGGCGTATGCGGTACCGTCTGTCCCGCCGATGCCATACATTTACAGAACAATACAATGGTTTTCGACTATACTAAATGCATCAGATGCTATTGCTGCCAGGAAATGTGCCCCCATGGCGCAATAAAGGTGTGAAAAATGTCCGGGGGTCGAACACCCGGGATTAGATGTGCATAAAAAATACAGGAGCCAAAGCTCCTGTATTTTACTTTTCCCGAATTCCCAATTCTTGCCTCTTTTATTTCCCCTTAACCGATATCTTTTTCTCCTCTTTGAGGGCCTTTTCCGTTTTGGGGATGACGATGGAGAGAACGCCTTTCTTGTAACTCGCTCTGGCACCGTCGACATTCACCTCAACGGGAAGGGGGATGGATCTGTTGAAGAACCCGTAGACGCGCTCCATTCGATGGTAGCTGCCAGCTTCTTCTATTGTTTCGTCCTTCTTCTCGCCCCGGATCGTAAGCGAGTCCCTGGTGAGCGCCACATCGATGTCCTTTTCGTCCATGCCGGGCAGCTCCACGGTCACCTTTATCTCTTTGCCGCTGTCGGCAACATCGATGTCGGGATGAAACATCGATGTCGTTATTACCGGGAGGCCCGGATCGAATCCCCGGAGAAAAGTCTCGAATATCCTGTCTATGTCGTTGCGCAACGACAGAAGGGGATTCACCTCCGGAAGCCGGGCAATGTCCCTCGTCTTCTTTACTTGCGGTGCAATTCTTCTTGTCGTCATATCCATACCTCCATATTCTATCAGCTTATCGACTTCATCCGGCCTTTACCGCGATCTTCTTCATCTTTGGTGTATTGTTTTTTGGCATGACCAACCTGAGAACGCCGTCCTTCACGTTTGCCTGGATCTTTTCCCTGTTGATCTCGCCGGATATGGTGAAGATCCTCTGGTAGTCGCCAATTCCGTATTCCGCATGGGTAAGCTTCATCCTTTCCGGTACATCCCAGTCAACCCTGCCATAAATGGTCAAAACATTATCCTCGAGAGTAACCTCAACAGACTTCTCGTTAACCCCGGGCATATCCGCTATCACTATGATCCGGTCCTTGCCTTCGATAATGTCCACATCGGGGTTATATATTTTGGTTGCCCGTGTGCGTTCCACCAGATCGGTCTGTTCGATCTCTTTTTTCTGCATTTCCTTTGATTTATCGGCCATATTCAACCTCCTCACGCAGATTTGATCGTGATCTTTTTCGGCTTTTCCGCCTCGGACCGCGGCAGCGTGATGGTAAGGATTCCATTCGCGAAGCGAGCGCCTACTTTTTCCGCGTTGATCGTAAAAGGCAGTTCGATAGCCTTGGTAAACTGTCCGTACCAGCGCTCCCGCCGGTGGTAAGAATTGCCTTCATCCAATTGTTCCGGTTCCCTGGCGCCCTTGAGGATGAGAGTCTTACCCGCGACTGAAATGTCTATCGCACCGGCATCGATACCTGGAATTTCCGTCGTTACAAGGGTTTCTTCGCCATCAGTCCAGATATTGACGGCCGGAAAATCACCCGTCGAGGGCGCCACAAACCTGGACAAGACTCGATTCATCTCATTTTCGATCCGCTGAAACTCTGACCACGGGTCAAGGCCTCTGCCAAACATGCCGAAACCATCTGTCCACAACATAGTCATCAACCTCCTTGCAAAGTTATATAATCGTTGTGAAATTAATTTGTTCACTGACGGATTTTTTGTCAAGTGGTGTAATCAGATTGTAACTAGATGAATTTAATCAGATTAATTGCAGGGAGAGGAAGTCCTGACACCGGTCGTGCCTTTTACGGATCGAGGCGCTTGTAGTTCGCTCCATCAAAGGAGAAACGGCCCGCGATTTGGATGCCGCTCAGGTAGTGCCCTATATCCTTCGGGTCATCGTCGAGTCTGATGGCCATTCCACAGTCAGAGCTGAGATTTCTCGGTACCGGCACAAGCTCGTATGCCGCGCTGCGCTCCTTCATTATCTTTTCCGCCCGCAGCACATCGTGAATCGTATGGAATAAAAGGAAGACGCTATTTTTTGGCAATTTCTCTCACCGCCTCGACAAATGTATTCAGGTCATCTTCCCCGGTAAAATATCCGGGCGATGCCCGAAGCGTCCCCTTCGGAAATGTGCCGATAGTTTGATGCGCCACAGGCGAACAGTGGAGGCCCACCCGAACGAAGATCGACCTTTTGTTCAATTCATAACCCACTTCTGAAGGAAGCTTGCCTTCTATGTTGAAAGCGACGATGGGAAGGTATGCACGGGGGCCTTTCCCTTCATGGCCATAAACGATCACACCGTCAACGGAACGCAAACCCTCAAGAAGTTTACGCCTTAGTGCCTGCTTCCTCTCGACAATGACAGACAGGCCTTCACGCGCGATGAACGTAAGGCCGCCGAGAAGGGATGCAATTCCCGGAGTATTTGGCGTCCCGCACTCGTATCTGTCCGGCAGGAACAAGGGGTGTTCCACAGATTCCGATTTGCTGCCCGTTCCCCCGAATTTCAGAGGTGTCAGGCTAATTCCCAGTCTCACATAAAGAGCACCCACCCCCTGGACGGAAAAGAGCGATTTATGGCCCGAAAAACAGAGGATATCCGCCTTCAGTTCCTCCATATCGACAGGCACCGACCCCATCGTCTGGCAGGCATCCAGGATAACGAGCGTGTCGCCGATCACTTCCCTGATGCCTTCAAGAGACTGCACTGCACCGGTTACATTGGACCCGTGATTAATGATGACCGCCCTGGTGTTCCCCTTCATAACCGGGCGAAGGTCGTCGAGATCGAGGAATCCCTCCCGCGAACACGTTACGGCGGTATACGAGATTCCGCGGGTGCTGCGCAAAAATTCAAGCGGCCTCATGACGGAATTATGCTCCATCGTTGTCGTTATGACGTGATCGTTTTCCTTAAGGAGACCGAGCAATGCCATATTGAGAGATTCCGTCCCATTCTGCGTGAAAATCAGACGTTCAGACTCCCTCATTCCGATGAACGCGGTTAGTTTTTCACGGGCCTCGAAGATGATCCGGGCGGCCTCCAGTGATAGGGTGTGTCCGCTTCTGCCGGGATTGCCTCCGATATTTGTTACGAAGTTAGTGAGATAATCCAAGGTTTCTGAGGGTTTCGGAAATGATGTTGCCGCGTTATCCAGATAGATCATTAATGGCTTTGCCCCGGGGATACGCCAGCTACGGTCTGATCACGTTCGTGGCTTCGTTGAACGAGGTCACGATCTCGAACATATTACTGATCCTGCCGACGTCGACCTTTTCCTTGAGGTGAAAATAATCCAGACAGGTGCCGCATGCGATGATATCGACGCCCAAACCCTCTATTTCTTTCAGGATCTTGATGTATTCCGACTCTGATACCACAAGTTTTACCCCGGCATTGACAAAAACCATTCTCCAGGGGAGTGTTTCCAGTTCCTTGATGGTATTCAGAAAGGACCTCATCAGGATTTTCCCGAGGTCATCGCTGCCTCTCCCCATGGTTTCACCGTCGATGAAGACCAGCGATCTCTTCGCCTGTGGCTGTTCGGCGGTCAATCCCTTTTCCCGGCAGCCTTCCACGCGGTAGATATTACCGTCCTGGACCACCGTCGTGGAATAGCCCTTCGATCCCAGAAAACGTCGTACATTCTCGCTGGCTGTGGAATCATCTACGACAACCTCGATCTCATCGACTGTCCTGCCCTCCAGGAATTTCTTTGTTTCAATCACAGGTACCGGGCAGGTTTTGCCCTTTAAATCCAGACATTCCATGGGGCTATTCTATTAGAAAACTTCGTCAAGAGCAAATGAATAATAAGAATGGAAGACTTACAACTAATAGAGACTAACGATAGAGGCCGACAAAATAACTGGCGACTTCATTCGGGGAATTACTACTTCTAAAAAAAGGGGAGAACCTTCCGGCCCTCCCCTTCGAAATTGCTTTAGTCCGGTTACTTGTTCAGCTTGCCTTTGAACTTCTCTATCATCTTGGGAACGATCTCTTTGTAGTCGCCTACAATACCGAAGGATGCAGCCTTGAAGATGGGCGCATCGGGATCTTTGTTGATAGCAACGATACAATCGGACGTTCTCATGCCGGCGAGGTGCTGGATGGCACCGGAGATACCGCAGGCGATGTAGATCTTCGGTTTTACGGTTTTACCCGTCTGTCCCACCTGATGCTCGTAGGGGATCCATTCGGAGTCGACAGCGGCACGGGATGCGCCCACTGCGCCGCCGAGGAGGTCAGCCAGCTCCTGCAGCATGGCAAAACCCGCGTCGCTTCCCAGTCCGCGGCCGCCGGAAACAATGATGTCGGCCTCGACGAGGTTGACTGCTGTAGCTGATTTGATGAACTCAACAACCTTGGTTGCAAGATCGGCATCCGCGAGGGCAAAAGACTCTTTTACCACCTCGGCACTCTTGGAGGCATCTTTTGCGCCCATTGCGAAGGCCTTCGGCCTTACCGTCGCGATCTGGGGGGCCGCCTTTTCATTTACAACGGAAACCGAGTAGTTGCCGCCGAAGGCTGCCCGCGTCATCTTGACTTTGCCGCCGTCTACCGCGAGCCCGATGGTGTCAGTACACAGACCGAAACCAAGCTGTGCTGCTGCTGCTGCTGCGACATCGGTACCCATGCTCGTTGCCCTGAACAGGGCGATTTCGGGTTTATATTTCTCGAGAAGAAAAGCTGCGGCCTTAGCGTATGCTTCGCCCCTGAAACCCTTGAAGACGTCGCCTTCCACTGCATAAACCTTCGTTGCTCCGAAGGCGCCGGCTTCTTTCGCGAGGTCGTCGACCTTGTCGCCGATCACGAACGCACAGACACTGGAACCGAAACCATCGGCCAACTGCTTGCCTATGCCAAGAAGCTCAAAAGACATCGGTGTAATATCACCGTCTTTATGTTCTATGTATACCCATACATCGTTAGCCATTGTATTTTCCCTCCTCCAAGTTATTTTATAACTTTCAAGTCAATGAGCTTGTCGGTGATCGTATTGGCAATTTCTTCGATCTCGCCTTTGAGGATCTCGCCCGCGCCGCGTGGAGGCGGTACAGCGATCTCGACCACTTTTGTGCTGGCGCCTGCCGCTCCTACCTTGCCGGCGTCTACACCAAGGTCACCTGCACTCCATTTCGGGATTTCGATCTTGGATGCTTTCCTGATCCCCATGAGGTTGGGCAACCTGGGCTCATTAATACCCTTGATAACGGAGACAACGGCCGGAAGCTTTGCTTCAATAACTTCGGTACCGCCTTCAATAGCCCTTTCCACGACGATCTTTTTGCCTGCGGCGTCGATGGACCGGACCTTTGAAACGTATGTAAGCGGAGCGAAACCGAGAACTGCGGCAAGCTCTGCCGCCACCACACCTGAATTGCCGTCAGTGGACTGTTTGCCGGTAAAAACTACGTCCACATCGCCTGCTTTCTTAATCGCAGCCGCAAGGACATACGCCGTGGAGTAAGTGTCTGACCCGGCGAATGCGTCATCAGTGCAAAGTGCCACTTCATCAACCGTCAACGCCAGGGCATTTCTCAAAACGTCGGCTGCACCCTCGGGGCCCATGGAAATGGCCACGATCTCGCCATCGTAATTCTCCTTCGTCAGCAATGCCTCTTCAAGCGCGAACTCGTCAAAGGGATTCGTGATGGAATCCATTCCATCTCTGCTCAAGGTCCCCTTCGGGATGTCCCATTTGATTTCTGCTTCGGTATCAGGAACCTGTTTCAAACAAACCGCTATCTTCACAGTGTCCTCCTTATATGTTTTATTCACCCGTAAAGGTGGCTTTTCTTTTTTCCACGAATGCCGTCATTCCTTCTTTCTGGTCCTTCGTCGCAAAACAAAGACCGAAGTCCTTCGCCTCGAGGGTAAGCCCTTCCTTATTATCAAGGGAGAGGCTCTTGTTGACGCATTCCTTGGCCAGTCTGACTGCGAACGGGCCGTTTGCAGAGATCTTTGCGGCAAGGGCCATAACTTCGGCCATTAACTGGTCATCGGGTACTACCTTGTTAAGGAGACCCATTTCGTAAGCCTCGGCGGCACCAATCGTCTTACCCGTAAAGATAAGCTCTTTCGCTTTTGCCAGCCCGGCAAGTTTTGCTGTCCGCTGCGTTCCTCCAAAACCGGGGTGTATGCCCAGCGTTGTCTCGGGAAAACCCACTTTTGCCTTGTCCGAAGCATAGATGATATCACAGGATAGGGCCACCTCGAATCCACCGCCAAGGGCGAATCCGTTCACTGCGGCTATCACCGGCTTCTCCATGTTCTCCAGAGTGGCGAAGGCCTCATGACCCCGTGCGGAGAAGGCCATGCCTTCCAGTGCCGTCAGGTCCTTCATCTCGAGGATGTCGGCGCCCGCCACGAAGGCCTTGCCTTCGCCGGTCACTACAACCACCCTGACCTCCTTATCGGCGTTCAGGGCAATACCGGCCGCTTTCAACTCAATGAGCGTCTCGGAATTGAGGGCATTCAGGGCCTTAGGCCGGTTGAATTTCAAAATCGCAATACCGTCCTTCTTTTCGACGATAAGGTTCTTGAATTCCATCATTACGCCTCACATTCGAGTATTGCGGCGAGACCCATACCACCGCCGATGCACATTGACACGAGACCATACTTTAAACCGAGCCGTTTCATCTGGTAAAGGGCGGTGGTAACGAGCCGGGCGCCCGTGCAGCCGATGGGGTGACCGAGTGAGATTCCGCCGCCGAACATATTGCACTTATCCATATTGATTCCAAGCTCCCTGATACAGCCGATGGACTGTGAAGCAAAGGCCTCGTTGAGCTCAATGCAATCGATCTGATC
>DNYO01000190.1 GCA_003506795.1 Deltaproteobacteria bacterium | reverse complement strand
CCAGGAGTTGATGAAGGGACATTAGAACGAGGGTCCAGGCGCGGGGTGCGACAAGAAGCCATGTCCGGTCTTATCTTCGATTGGGCTGGATATAATGATCTGATCTTGTGTCAATTACCATTGCCATAGCTGCGCTTTTCGGATATATCTTGAGATCTTCGCTTCGGAGAGGTTTTCGCGAGGATGATGCGTCATGAAAAACAGGCCTTCATGGCAGACGATCGCGAGAGATGAACAGACTGAGAGAAATGCTTGATCCGCAATCCGTTGCCCTCATCGGTGCAACGGATAAGAGTGATTCCACGGGATTGGCCGTCCTGAATAATCTGCTTCAGGCGGTGGACCGTCCCCTCTATCCTGTGAACCCCAATCGTGATTTCGTCTCTGGTCTTCGATGTTATGCGTCCATACTCGACGTACCTTCACCTGTCAACCTCGCCGTTGTTGTCGCTCCCGCGCATACCGTTCCGGCCATAGTCGATGAATGCGGCCGTGCCGACGTGAGCGGCATGATTATCCTCTCGGCTGGTTTCTCGGAGTCAGGGCCCGACGGAAAGGCCCTGGAGGGCGAGATAGCTGATATCCGCAGAAAGTACGGTATGAGGATTATCGGCCCCAATTGCCTTGGTGTGATAATTCCCCGCATCAGGCTTAATGCCACGTTTCTTTCCATAGATGCGAAACCGGGCAAAATAGCTCTGATATCGCACGCTTTGGGTGAAGAGATACTCGACTGGGGCGGCAGCGTGGGTATAGGCTTCAGTATGTTCGCGTCCCTGGGGTCCATGATAGACATCGAATTTGGCGACATAATAGATCTTCTGAACGGCGACTTCAATACAAGAAGCATCATGATCTACATGGAAAACGTGCGAAATGCTAAGCACTTTATCAGTGCGGGCCGTGGTTTTGCCCTGAGCAAGCCGATAGTCGTGCTCAAGCCCGGCAGGTCGGAGGTCGGGGCCCGTTTGATTGCCGTCCGTACCGGCAGGGCGACAGGAGACGACCGTGTTTACGATGCGGTTTTCAAGAGGATCGGCATAATCAGAGTAAAAGAGGTACGGGACCTGTTCAATATGGCGGAGGTCCTTGATTCCAGCCATCTGCCCCGCGGCTCGAGACTTGCCGTTATTACGAATGACGGTGGTGTGGGAATTGTCGCAGTCGATGCGCTCGAAGAACTCGGCGGCGGCCTTGCGAAGCTCTCCGACGAGAGCGTGAAGGCCCTGAGTTCGTTTCTGCCCGGGTATTGGAACAGGGAGAATCCTGTCGACATCATGGCGGATGCTGACAGGGAGCGGTACCGAAATACCATCGAGGTTTGCCTGCGCGATCAGGGAGTGGACGGCGTAGTGGTGATCTACACGCCGAGGACGGCGGCTGACGCCATAGAAGTCGCGGATGCCATCGTGAGGATATGCGGCCGCACTTCAAAACCCGTCATAGCAGTCAGTATGGGCGGCCGGCGGGCGGCAAGAGGCCGTGATATTCTCCTTGAGAGCAATGTGCCCGCTTACGCAACGCCCGAAGAGGCTGTCAGGACATATCTCTATATGTACCGGTACCGGCGAAACATCGAACTCCTGTATGAAACCCCCGCCGAAGTGACGCACGGGGATTCGCAGTTCAAAAACGTCCTCAAAAAGATCGTAAAGAAGGCCGCCGAAAACAAAGAGGCGACCCTGGATATCGCCCATTCCTTCGAGTTGCTCAAACATTACGGGATTCCCGTCAAAGGTGTAGCCGCAGCCGGCGCCTTGATGTTGAAACTTCGATCGTACAGGGACCCTGAATTTGAGACTGTCCTTGTGCTGGGCCCGCTGGAGGGAGACGATGCGGGTGCATCGGTGGGTCTGCCCCCGCTTAACCGGACCCTGGCTCGGCGCATGATCGAGGATACGCAACTGCGGCCGGCCCGCACACATAAGACCGACTTGCAGGAGGTGATGGCGGAACTTGAGGATGTCCTCGTAAGCTTCTCAAACATTGTTGTGGACTTTGCCGGGATAAGCGGGATGGACATTGTCCTATCGGTCAAGGCAGGTGATGTATTTGCGTCCGGCGTGACCGTCTGGCTTTCCGCCGACAGCCGGGGTCTTTCTCCCCGGTATCCTCATCTCGTGATCGCTCCCTATCCATCGCATTATATACGAACCGCCCAGTTGAGGGACGGAACGGAAGTCCTTTTGAGGCCCATCCGCCCCGAGGACGAGATCATGGGCCGCGAAATGCTTTCAGCGCTATCGGAAGAGACTTTGCGGATCAGGTTTTTCAGCGTCCCCCGGATCGACCGCGATCTCCTTATACGGTTCTGCAATATCGATTACGACCGTGAAACAGCCATCATTGCCCAGATCGAAAGCGAGGGAAGGCGGATAATGATTGGGGGTGTAAGGCTCATCAGCGACCCGGACCCGCATAAAGCGCAGTTCGCCATCCTTGTGCGCGACGATTATCAAGGGATGGGATTGGCGTCGAAGCTTATGGAGGCCATGATAGACATAGGCCGGGAGAAACAATTGGGAGAGATATACGGCATTGTGTTGAGTGAGAACGAAAAGATGCTGGCAGTCTGCAGAAAAGCCGGTTTCAAAGTGCGGCTGGAGCCCCACGGAATATCCAGGGTAAGTTTTCCCCTCAAGAATAATCAATCCGATTGACACGTACGGGAGCTTTCTTTATAAAGTCTGCCGGTTCACGTCCATCCGTATTTTACAGCGGGACACTACGTGCCTGGTTGAACAGGAATGTGGTACGTCCCGGAACTTTGAAAACTCCCTCCCCTACATCCCCGGTGGCAGAGTCCTCAGGTACCGGTACGTTTTTTTCTTGAGAAGGGTGGTCGTGTATT
>DNYO01000219.1 GCA_003506795.1 Deltaproteobacteria bacterium | reverse complement strand
CGTCGAGGACGGGGACGTGGAGCGCCTCCTTAGCACCGGACTATTACAAAACCGGCTCGGTCTGGAGCCGTGACGGGACAACATTTACCTGGAAATTCACGCCCACGCAGAGCGGTAATTACGATGTTTCCCTGTGGTGGACCACCACGTCCAGCCGGAGCTCCGCGATACCGGTCCTGATCAATTACGCGGGTGGATCGCAGAGTGTCACCATCAACCAGCTCCAGAACGCGGGCCAATGGAATGCCCTCGGAACATTCAGCTTCCTTGCAGGGACGACGTACGACATTACGATCACCTCCCAGGCAAACCCCACGAGTACCTGTGCCGATGCGGTCAAGTTTACACTCCTAAGCGCGTTCCCTATCGCACAGATAGACTCCATAACACCCAACCCGGCCAGGGTCGGACAGACGGTAACCTTCACGGGCCATGGAACCGCCGTCTCCGCACCGGTGACCGCCTACGAATGGAAATCCTCAATCGACGGTATCATAGGCAGCGAGGCTTCTTTTGCCGTGTCTTCGCTCAGCGCAGGGAACCACACGATCACATTCAGGGTCAGGGACGAATCGGGTGAATGGTCGGCAGGGGTCACCGAGGCCCTGACAGTCATGCTCATAATAGACAACACCGATTCATCCACATCGAAGACCGGTACCTGGGGCACCTCCGCGGCACCCGCGTACTACGGGACCAATTCGGTATGGAGCCGCGACGGGGCGACATTCACCTGGAAATTCACGCCCCCCGCCTCCGGCTGGTACGCCGTTTCCATGTGGTGGACGACCACATCCACGCGAAGTTCGACGATTCCGGTTACCATCAACTACGCGGGGGGTTCGCAGGTTGTAAACATCGATCAGCTCCAGAACGAGGGCACGTGGAACAACCTCGGCAGCTATTCCTTTACCGGGGGGACGACATATGACATTACCGTCACGTCGCAGGCAGCTCCAACGAGCACCTGTGCTGATGCGGTCGGTTTTGTCGCAACGAGCGCGACCACTCCCGTTGCGGACTTCATCGCCGATGTCGTGGAAGGGGACGCCCCTCTTAAGGTCGCTTTCAGTGACCGCAGCCAGGGATCGGTTGACTCGTGGCTCTGGGACTTCGGTGACGGCGCGACGAGCACGTCAAAAAATCCCGCGCACACGTACAGCACGTCCGGGTATTACACGGTCTCATTGACCGTAACCAACAGCGCGGGATCAGATACGAAAACGATGTCACAACTCATCCATGCGATCAGCACAAACACCGAGCATATCTACATAGGCGACGGGTATGCCAAGGACGCCGTTTTTGTGCCAAATGCGAAGATAATTCTTCAAAACCTCGGAGCGACGCAGGACGGCGACAGCTGGATCTATCAGAATACCAGCACGGGAAGGACCTTTGTGATCCATTTTGTAAACACCCCGGAAGATTTTATAAATGCCCTCAAAAAACAAGACGCCCATATCATCTGGAATGGTCACTCAAACTTCGGTCTCGGAGGTACTTTTGCGCAAGGGTACGAGGTTTACGACCAGCAGATCGACGGCATCTATTATATAGACGACGATCGTTTTACGCACGTATCGACACCTATGGTATCGGTGAAGATAGACGGCGTCCAGTACGGCCAGGCATACCCGAACTGGCTTCCTGTCTTTAAGAACGGCACGAGCGGCATAATGCCCTATACGTTCTCCGAAGGGATACCGCCGTACAACTATTACCTGACATACAAGGCCCCCGGCGATTCAACGGTGTACAGGATCGAACTTGCGAATGGAAGCTATCTCGAACGCTTTCCCGACTCCGGGGTCCCAGCCTGGTTTTCTTCGTCCGGTCTCGCCCCTGACCCCGGCACGAACCCTGAATACTTCATAGTCAACAACGATACCGATTACAACCGCTGCGACTTTACGGGCACGTGGCCCATCGCAAAGGAAGACGATGATACGAAAGAGTACAGCGGGTACAATTACCAGTATCACGCGGCCGGTTCAGGTTCGAACACAGCAGTGTGGAATCTCGTTGTGAAGGTGGCGGGGAACTATCAGGTAACCGCCACATGGCAGTCGGCGAGCACGAACGCCACAAATGCGAAATACACGATAGAGCATGGCGGCGGCACTGCTACCGTACAGGTGGACCAGACCGTCAAAACGGCGGGTTATCCACTGGGAACTTTCTATTTCGGCAAGGGAAGCTACAAAGTCAGCCTTTCTGACAGCGCCAACGGACGCGTTGTGGCCGATTCCATACGCCTGAATTACATGAGCGGTTTCACGGACCGGCTGCAGGCCGAATTCTCCGCCGGTACACGGCTCGGCTCGGCCCCGCTTTCAGTCACCTTTACCGATCTCAGCGAGATATATTCATCGGGCGGCTCCACCATCGCGAACTGGTTCTGGAATTTTGGAGACGGGACGACAAGCACCCTGCAGAACCCAGTGAAGATCTATTCGGCATCCGGTACCTACACCGTCTCGCTTACCATTACCAGCAGCACCGGGGCCCAGGATACGGAGATAAAGACAGGCCTGATAACCGTGGGCTCCACGGGTACACTCAGGTCGCAATTCGCGGCGAAAAACCGAATGGTATCGACAAGGACCTCGGTCCAGTTCCTGGATCTCAGTTCGGGCAGTGTGACGTCATGGGCGTGGAACTTCGGTGACGGCGGCACGAGCACCGAGCAGAATCCTATTCACACCTTCAGGACCGCCGGCACGTACACCGTGACTCTCACCGTGAGGTCCTCCACCGGTTCCGACGCAAAGACGGTCAGCGGGTACGTCCAGAGTGTCCTTTCGACCTACACGTCCATCGCCGACAACGCCTACCACAACAAACCCCATTTCTACGATTATTCGGGTTCGTACGGCAAGACGATTCTTTACGGCAACACGGGGGTCACTGAAGGTGATCTGAAATACTCTCGCATGTTCTATGCCTCCTGCAATTCGTGCAATTATTATGCGGGCATTTTCCACCGGGGGGTCATGTATTGCACTACGAGTGATTCCGACAGCTACACGGGACTTACCTATTTCCGGGATTACCTGAGCGGGATGACTGACGAAGCGATACTTCAGAATCTCAACTCGTACCAGGACATCCACGAGATGATCAATTTCAACCTCAAACCGCCGTCGATGCGATAACCCGGGCGGAACCCCGGACAACCCATGAAAGCCTTTGATATCTTACGATCGGCCCATCATCACCTGTCCCATTACGCGCAGTTCCCGGCGCTTTTCAAGGATATTGTTCCCCTTTCCCCTGATGGGGACGCAGCAGAAGGGAAATCGAAGTTTCTCGTGATCATGGACTGCCTTTACCTGTTCTTTGTTCTCAAGGTCGTACCGCGCAACTACTATCTCTTCGGGTTCAATGTGAAGAAGAGGGAACAATTCGGGGCATATATGGACGAGCTCGTCGCCCCGCTCCTGAGGCACAAGCTGTATAAAAGCCTCTGGAACGACGATTACTGTTCCCTGGTGAACGACAAGTACCTTTTCCACTGCCTGTGTCGGTATCACGGCATACCCGTTCCCGAGGTCTACGGGATCTATTACAACGGGTCGGTCAAGGGCGATGGGTCCACCCTCTTGGACCTTATGGACAGGCAGGGGCTCGAAAGGGTGATCCTGAAACCGGTGCGGGGCATGCAGGGAAAGGGGATCTGTTTCGTCGTTCGTGATGGCAAGGGGGCGAAAATGGAACCCGTGCAAGGCCAGGACGCAGCCGCCGGTCGAGTGGACGGACAGCGGGAAGAGTTCATTGTCCAGGAAGTGGTAAGACAGCACCCGGCCATGAGCCGGATCAACCCCCACTGCCTGAACACCATCCGGCTTATCACACTGCTCACCAGGGACAACGAGGTCAAATTCCTGGCCGCCATGTTGCGCACCGGTTCGGGAACGGCCCCCGTAGACAATTTCTCGTTGGGGGGGATTGTGATCAAGGTTGATATCGAGACGGGCAGGCTCAGGGGCCCGGGTTTTCTCAAGGGGAAATCCGCAAAACAGGTCGCCCGGCATCCTCTCACCGGGGTGGTCTTCGAGGGTCTCGAGGTGCCCTACTGGAATGAATTGAAGGAGTCGGTGACGCAGGCACAAAAGATCTTCAGCGAGCTCAAGGCCATAGGCTGGGACCTCGCCGTGACCCCGGACGGCCCGGTGATCATAGAAGGGAACATCGAGTGGGGCACCACGGGGATCCAGGCCACAAACGGGGGGCTTCTTACCCCGGAAAACAGGGCCTTGTTTTCGCAATACGGTCTCACATTTCGCGGATAGAGAGGTGAACGGATGGGATGGAAAGGGTTGGATGATGCGGCGCGCTTAATGAAGAAGATCGCGAGGTTCATCTTCTCCAGAACAACAATGGTATTCTACGAATACCTGTATGAGGGTAGCGATCCCTGGCGGGAATCCCAGGACGGGCTGACCTTCAGGGCTCTTCTGCCTTCGGATCTTCCCGGGTTTGCATCGTTGCTGGCCCATCAGCGGGACGCGGAAAAGGTCTTTCTCCCTGCGGACATTCCCGAGGTGGAGGCGAGACTCTTACGGGGAGAGAAGTGCTATATCTGTGAAAGCGACGGAAGGATCATCGGGTATTCCTGGTTTGCGAAAGAAAGCAAATATATACCCGAGATCAAGTCCACCATTCGTCTCGGGTCCGGGGACCTGTACCTCTACAACTCCTATATACTGAAGGCCCACAGGCGCCAGAATGTCGTCGGAGGAAATCTCAACGCGGCCCGGAAGGATTTCATACCCAAAGGGTTTGTCCGCGAGATCACCGCCACAATGAGCTGGAACAGGGCGGCAGGGGGCTCCCTGTCCAAGCTGAACTTCAGGGTTGCGGGCCTGGTGACCACCGGCTACCTGCTCACCTTCAGATACATGATAAATACCTGCAAAGACATCACCTTTCTCCGTGAAAGAGACACATGTGAACTGTACCGGAGATTGTTTGCGAGGTTCAGGGCGGCATCGTTTTCCCGGAAGGTTTCTTCCTGCCGGAAGACATGATGTGGACGAGAGCTGTATTCCGGTCGATATCGCACCCGGCACGCTTCGCTACTGAGGGGCGGGACATCGACACGGGAGAATCGATATGAGAGGTCACGAAAACCTAAAGTGCCCAACAACGCTGACATGAGCCGCATGTCGTTCGTGCGGCCTTGCATCCTATGACAAGAGGCAAAGTCGAGGGTAGCAACCGTGAACGGCTTACTGACAAGAGTGATGCGTTACATGTTTTCCCGACACACTATGCTTTTTTACGGCTATTCCATAGGCGATCTTGTTTCATCGGACTGGAAATCCAGGGAGGGCCTCATCTTCAGGGAGCTCTCATCACTGGACTACAACGCTCTTGAGGCCCTCCTTGCCGTCCAGGGAACCGAGGAGCCTGTATTTCAGCCCCCATTTGACATGGCCGAGGCGGCCAGAAGGATCCTGATGGGCGGGCACTGTTTCATTTGCGAGGACAGAAAGGAGATAGCGGGATACGCATGGTTCGCCACGCGTGAAAGCTATATCCCCGAGGTCCAGGCGACCATCCGGCTGAAATACAGGGAAGTCTATGCATATAACGGCTACGTGCGGCAAAAGTACAGGGGGGAGAGGATCATCGAATGCCTGCTTGCGGCATCAGCCCGATCCCTGTATGACAGGGGCTTCCACCGGTGCATAATAGCCGGGATGAAGTGGAACCGAACAATACACCGCGTCTTTTCGGCGATGCGGTTTTCCCGGATTGGATACCTCTGCACGGGCTACATCCTTACTTTCCCCTATGCGGTCAATACCTGCAAAGGCCTGACCTTCGTCGACAGGCCGCGCCGCCTTGAGTTCTACAGAAAATTGTTTTTGAGGTTCGAGACTGCGTTCTCACACAGAGTAATGCCGGGGGATGTAGTTCTTTCGGAGAGAAGGCCATGGAAAAAGTAATCATTCTGACAGGGCGGGAACTGGGGTACCAGGTCGTCAAGGCCCTGGGGAAACAGGGGATAGGGAGCATCGTTATCTACGGCCACGAGCGCGACGAGATCGCCCAGTATTCGAGATATGCCGTCGAATCACACAAGCTACCCCGTTTTTTTGACGAAACCGGGCTGGTGATGGATCTTCTGATGAGAAAGGCGGACAAGTGGCGGGGCACCATGATAATCCCTACCAGTGACCACGGCGTAAAATTCCTGGCAGACAACAGGGATAGTTTGTCGGACCATTACATTGTGCCCACTCCCGGTCCCGACCTTATTGATACCATCGTTAACAAGAAATCTCTTTATGCATTGGCCCGGGATATAGGAATCGCGGTCCCGGGGATCCACTGTCCGCGATCGATGGATGAACTGAACATGCTCAAAGGGAATATTACGTTTCCCTGTTTATTGAAACCTGGCCTCGGACACCTTTTTTCGAGCAGATTCGATTTCAAGATGATGGAGATATACAGCTATGACGATCTTGTGAGGAACTACATAAATCTTACGCAAGACTTCACGCACGATGAGTTCAACATGATGATATGCGACATCATCCCCGGCCCGGACAGCAAACAGATGGTCCAGTATGTCTCTTACATCGACCAGTCGGGGGAGCTTCTCGCCTCGATGACGTCGAGGAAGATGAGACAGGACCCGCCGAGGTATGGTCAGGGAAGGATCGCGAAGAGCGAAAAGGTCGCTGGTGTTGACGAACAAAGCCGCAAGCTTCTCAGCGAGTTGGGCTATAGAGGGTTCTCCGAGATAGAATGGAAGTACGACCCCCGTGACGGTAGCTATAAGCTCATCGAGATCAATCCACGCTTCATATTCTATATTGGTCTTTGCGTTGCTTGTGGAATCAATTTTCCCTACATCCAATATGCGGACCTCGTCCTCAACAAGAAGGTCAGGGTCGATTCCTTCAGGGAGAACGTCTACTGGATCCATGAGTACAAAGATGTTCTCCATACGGTCCTCAACCACAGGATGGAAACCCTCTCCTTCTGGGATTACGCAAGGCCCTACCTGGGCAAGAAATCACTTGCCATCCTGGACTTGAAGGATATGCGACCTTTTTACGAGCAGTGGAGGCAACATGGCACCAATATGCTAAGGAAATGGAGATCATGAAAATCCCTTTGAAACAGAAGGCCATTATCATCAATGCTACGGGTTTGGGATACCAGGTTATCAGGGCGCTCAGCGAAAAGGGGGTTCAGAGCATAGTCATCTATGATCGGGAGTCCGAGGAATTAGGGAGATATTCGCGATATGTTGCGGAATCCGTCATGATTCCCGGTTTTATCGAAGAACC
>DNYO01000223.1 GCA_003506795.1 Deltaproteobacteria bacterium | reverse complement strand
CAGATGGGAAAAGTCTGCGTGGCGGGATGCGGAGATCTCGATATCGACTATGCAAAGAAACTCATCAGGGTCAACGGAAAGACCATCAAGGAAGGTGAATACGTATCCATCGACGGCACGACGGGAGAGGTTTTCGCGGGCCGGATCAAGACAAAGCCCTCCGAAGTCCTCCAGGTGATGATCGACAAGACCTTGAAACCCGCAAAGTCACAGATCTACCAGGATTTCGCCCTCCTCATGAAGTGGGCCGACGAGGCACGCAGGCTCGGCATCAGGACGAACGCCGACCAGCCCGATCAGGCGGCAGTGGCCGTCTCCTTCGGCGCTGAGGGCATCGGTCTTTGCAGGACGGAGCACATGTTCTTCGAGGGCAACCGCATCGACGCCGTCCGGGAGATGATCATCGCCGACGACGAAGCAGGAAGAAGGAAGGCGCTGGCCAAACTTCTGCCCATCCAGAAGAAGGACTTCGTTGGGCTCTTTACAGTTATGAAAGGCCTCCCCGTGACCATCAGAACCCTGGACCCGCCCCTTCACGAGTTCCTCCCCCACACCGAAAAAGAGATGAGGGAGCTTGCCAAACAGATGGGTATCCCCTATGAAAAGGTCCTTGCCAAGGTAGAGAGCCTCCACGAGGCGAACCCCATGCTCGGCCACCGCGGGTGCCGGCTTGGCATCGTCTTCCCTGAGATCACCGAAATGCAGGTCCGGGCAATTTTCGAGGCCGCCTGCGAGGTCAAGAAGAAAGGCACCAACGTAAAGCCGGAGGTCATGATACCTCTTGTGGGCAACGTGAATGAGTTGAAGCTCCAGAAGGCGATAGTCGAGGAGATTGCCGGTGAGATCCTTAAGAAGAACAAGGTGAAGATCGACTACATGATCGGCACCATGATCGAGATACCCCGTGCGGCCATCACGGCCGACGAGATTGCCGAAGAGGCGCAGTTCTTCTCTTTCGGAACCAACGACCTCACCCAGATGACCCTCGGCATGAGCCGCGACGATGCAGGCAAGTTTCTGAGCGACTACGTGAAAAAAGAGATCTACGCCTTCGACCCCTTCCAGAGGATCGACGAAGGCGGCGTGGGCAGGCTCATGGAGATCGGAGTCGCGCTGGGCAGGGGTGTCCGCAAGAACCTCAAGGTAGGCATCTGCGGTGAACATGGCGGCGAACCGAATTCCGTAGAGTTCTGTCACAGGACAGGCCTTGACTACGTAAGCTGCTCGCCTTTCCGCGTTACCATAGCAAAACTGGCCGCCGCTCGCGCAGCGATAAAAGAAAAACAGGCCAAACCCGCAAAGGCGGCGAAGAAGAAATAGCATCACCCGGTTGGTTTCTCAATAGGTCCTATAGGTCGAATACGTCTTATAGGACCTATTTTTTCTTCACTATCAGCATGCCTTCATTTCCCCGATCCCTGACCTCCCCTCGCTATTTCCTCTTTCCTTTCGCTGTGCTATAGTTAAAACATTTCCAGGATTCGTCGATAACACTTAAGCAGCTTTGCGTTTACATCCAGGAGGAAGTGAGTATGACAATCATGAATGGTTTTCTGTCGATTTCGTCGCTGCCGATTAGCCTTTTCCATCCAGAACGCTAGTGGTGTTTATGAGAGACCTGGTGCTGTCTCTTCGCGAAAACCTCGCAATAATCGCCGGACAATGTGTTGAACGCATGCAGGAAATAACCCAAAGGGATCCTGAAGACACCGGTACGTATGCCGTCATGGCCCGCAGTCTTTTCGAGGCAATGGCCGAAAGCATGGAAACGAGAGATCCCGGGAGGTTCCTGAGTTCCATCGATGCCCATTGGGACGCAATCACAGAGTGCCCGGGCGATCTTCCCCATATGATCGCCGCCATGGAAGAGCTGGTCATGGAATGGAAGATCGACGCCGAAGATACAAGGTTCTTATGGGCTCTTTTCCGCCAGGCTCGTCTGAAGAGCACCTCGACCGGCCATAAAATCCCCGAAACAGCGGGGCAAAAACTCGCGGAAACTCTTCAGACACTGAGGAAAGAAATCGAAGATAGAAGAAAAGCGGAAAAAAAGCTTCGAGAAAGCGAACGGCGCTTCCGTGATATCGCCGAGTTCATGCCCCAGGTCATCTTCGAAATCGATGATAAAGGCTCAGTCGTCTTCGTCAACAAACAGGCCTTTGAATTCTTCGGCTATAAGGAAAGTGACCTCCCGCCGCATTTCAATTGCTTTGCCCACATTACGCCGGAAGACTTCCCGAGAATGATGGCGAACCTTCGTAAGGTCGCCGACGGCGTAAGGTCGCCGGGGAACGAATACACCGCCCTCAAAAAGGATGGAAGCCGTTTTCCTGTCATCATCTATGTCACAAGGATCATGAACGGTGACAGGCTTACCGGCTACCGGGGCATCATCATCGATATCACGGAAAGAAAAAAGGCCGAGGAGGAATTGCGGCGCGCCCACAAGGAACTCGACGACCGTAACAGCTTTCTCAATGCCCTGCTGGCCGCCATTCCAACCCCGGTGTTCTATAAAGACAAGGAGGGGCGCTATCTCGGGTGCAACCAGACGTTCACCGACCAGATGGGTCTTGCCTCCGAAGAGATGGAAGGCAGGACAGCCTTCGACCTGTGGTCCGCCCAAAGCGCCGACATCTTGCAGCGCGAGGACCGGGCAATGATGGAAACCGGCAAACCCCGGGTCTACGAAAAGCAGATCACGGACAGGGAGGGCAACGAGCGCTCCGTCATATTCAACAAGAACGTATACCGATGCGCCGACGGCACGGTGGCGGGCATCGTCGGTTCATACATTGACATTACCCAGCAGAAACTGGCCCGGCAGAGTCTCGAAGAAAGCGAGAAGATGTACCGTACTTTCTTCGATTCAACAACGGACATCGTCTTCCTCAAGGATGAGAAGCTGCACTATGTCCTTGCAAACAAAGTCCTTCTCGATTTTTTTGGCAAGAAGGAACAGGAGGTCCTTGGCACGACGGATTTTACCCTCATGCCCC
>DNYO01000224.1 GCA_003506795.1 Deltaproteobacteria bacterium | reverse complement strand
GGGGCATGAGGGTAAAATCCGTCGCGCCAAGGACCTCCTGTTCTTTCTTGCCGAAAAAGCCGAGAAGGACTTTGTTCGCCAGGACATAGTGCAGCTTCTCATCCTTGAGGAAGACGATGTCCGTTGTTGAATCGAAGAAAGTACGGTACATCTTCTCACTTTCTTCGAGACTCTGCCGGGCCAGCTTCTGCTGGGTAATGTCCATGTATGAACCGACGATGCCCGCCACCGTGCCGTCGGCGCATCGGTATACGTTCTTGTTGAATATGACGGAGCGCTCGTTGCCCCCCCTGTCCGTGATCTGCTTTTCGTAGACCCGGGGTTTGCCGGTTTCCATCATTGCCCGGTCCTCGCGCTGCAAGATGCCGGCGCTTTCGGCGGACCACAGGTCGAAGGCTGTCCTGCCTTCTATCTCTTCGGAGGCAAGACCCATCTGGTCGGTGAATGCCTGGTTGCACCCGAGATAGCGCCCCTCCTTGTCTTTATAGAACACCGGGGTTGGAATGGCGGCCAGCAGGGCATTGAGAAAGCTGTTGCGGTCGTCAAGCTCCTTGTGGGCTCGCCTTAACTCTTCTTCAGCCTTTTTTCTTTCCGTTATATCGATGATGATGCCCCGGTAGCCGGTAAGCCTGTCACCGTTCATGATCCTTGTGACATAGATGATGACAGGAAAACGGCTTCCATCCTTTTTCAGGGCGGTGTATTCATTCCCCGGCGACCTTTCGCCGTCGGCGACCCTGCGAAGGTTCGCCATCATTCCCGGGAAGTCTTCCGGCGTAATGTGGGCAAAGCAATTGAAATGTGGCGGGAGGTCACTTTCCTTATAGCCGAAGAATTCAAAGGCCTGTTTGTTGACGAAGACGACTGAGCCTTTATCATCGATTTCAAAGATGAGCTGGGGCATAAGCTCGGCAATGTCACGGAACTTTCGCTCGCTTTCCTTGAGTTTCTCCTCTATCTGTTTGCGGGCCGTTATATCAAGGAGCATTCCGTTGAATCTCATGGTATCGCCGATTCTCGCAGGACGCGACGTACCGGCAAAGGATATGATCCGGCCCGACGGTCTCGTGAAGTCCCCCTCGAATTGCCAGTTGCGCTCGCCTGCGGCAGCCTCCTTGATGGAATTGACAAACCCCTCCTTGCAGGACGGAGTAAGACCCTGAAGGAATGTTTCAAAGGGTTGAGGTGTCTCCATGTCGATCCCGAAAAGCTCTTTCGAAGTGGCGCTGATATAGGAGAGGCCCATTTCCCCGTCAGCTCTCACGTAAAACTGGTATATTACGCCGGGAATGCGGTCGGCGATATCCTGGAGAAACCGCTTGCTTTCTTTGAGCTCTTCTTCTGCCTTTTTTCTTTCCGTGATATCGACGATCATTCCCCTGAAGCCGGTGAGGTGTCCGTCTTTCATGATCCGTGCGACATGGATGATGACAGGGAACGAAGAGCTATCTTTTCTGACGGCGTTGTACTCATTGCCCGCAGACTGCCCGCCTTCGGCTATCTTCCGCAGGTTCGTCTTCAGTATCGGGATTTCCTCGGTGCTGAAGAGGGAAAGGTACTCGATGCCTTCCGACAGGTCCTGCTCATCATATCCGAATATCTCGAAGGCCTGTTTGTTGGCAAAGGTGATCGTCCCTTTTTCATCCATTTCAAAGATGACCTGCGGTGTGAACTCGGCGATATCACGGAAGCGCCGCTCGCTTTCGCGAAGCTTTTTTTCAACTTGTTTTCTCTCTGCGATTTCTTTTTTCAGTGTCTGAAGAGTCTCCGTTGGTTTTTGCCCCGCTGTTTCGGAGGTTTCATGGGCGGTCGAGGTGCTCTTCAAGCGGGCCTGGCGGAAAAGGGCCCATAAGAACCTTGTCTCTTCGGCGTCGAACTGTCGTTGCATGACCAGTTCTTCCATGACGGCGATCATATGGGGAAGATCGCCCGAGCACCCTGTGATTGCATCCCTATGGGCATCGATAGAACTCAGGAACCTCCCGGAATCTCTCGTTTCCATGCTTTCGGCCATCGCCTCAAAAAGACTGCGGGCCATGACGGCATACGTACCGGTGTCTTCAGGGTCCTTTTGGGTTATTTCCTGCAGGCGTTCAACACACTGTTCGGCGATCATTGCGAGGCTTTCGCGAAGAGACAGAACCAGGTCTCTCATAAACACCACTAGCGCTCTTGATGGAAAAGGCTGATCGGCAGCGATGATATCGACAGAAAACCATTCATGATTGTCATACTCACTTCCTCCTGGATGTAAACGCAAAGCTGCTTAAGTGTTATCGACGAATCCTTGAAATTGTTTAACTATAGCATAGCGAAAGGAAAGAGAAAACAGCACAGGGGAGCGAAGAAAAAAATAGGTCCTACAAGACATATTCGACCTATAGGACCTATTAAGAAACCAACCGGGTGATGCTATTTCTTCTTCGCCGCCTTTGCGGGTTTGGCCTGTTTTTCTTTTATCGCTGCGCGAGCGGCGGCCAGTTTTGCTATGGTAACGCGGAAAGGCGAGCAGCTTACGTAGTCAAGGCCTGTCCTGTGACAGAACTC
>DNYO01000163.1 GCA_003506795.1 Deltaproteobacteria bacterium | reverse complement strand
GGACGGCGAACGTATTGACGTCGATGATTCTCAGGCTGTCGAAATCGTACACGAACGTGGGGAACGGGATGTTGTCGAACATGTTCCTGTAGCGTTCCTCGCTGTCCTTAAGCTCCTTCTCTGTCTTTTTTCGTTCCGTTATGTCCCGCCAGACGACATACATGAGGGGCGTTTTATTCCCGAACGGGATCGTCGTAATGGAGATGTCGACCCAGAATTCCTTGCCTTCCAGGCTCCGGTGAAGCCATTCAAAACGACTGCCCCCATATTTCTTTGCCTCATCTATGATCCTCGCACCCTTGTTGCGCGAAAGTTCGCCGTCGGGTTGATACTCCGGAGATATCTCCAGGGGATGATACTTCAGCAGTTCTTCCCTGGTCTTGCAGCCCATGATGAGAAGAGCCGCCTCATTGCAGTCGACGTAGCTGTCGCCGTCGAATATGAAGATGGGATCGACGGACTTTTCATAGAGCAGCCTCAACTTCGTTTCGTTCTCTTCAAGGGCCTGCCTTGCGCGAGTCAGCTGGGTAATGTCCTCATAGGCAATAAGAATTTCCCCGGAGGCAAGCTGGACGGGCATAAAGTGTATGGTCTTGACAGTTGAGTCCTTGCAGGCGACACGGAATACCCAGGGTTTCTTCTCACCGGGCCTGTAGAGTTCGAAATCCTTGATCCATGTATCGATTACAACCTTGCGGTATTCTTCATCGGGGTACGCATTCTCGAACCACGCCCTTCCGTCAGGTATATCCGAAAGATCGTAGCCGAACATCTCCCTGAATTTCGGATTGAGATACCGATATTCCCCCCGGGTGTTGATAAGGGCCAGGCCCACCGGTATATTCTCCGCAAGAATTTGAAAAGTATCGCCTTCTACGAACATGGTTGACCGCTCCTCTCCCGCAGACTCCCGGCCAGCCGGCCTGCCAGATGACTCCCGACCTGATTATGATGGCAATGCTGTGTGAACAGTATAAAGTAGTAAGTTTTTGCAGTAAACATATTTTATGATCCTCGTTATGCCCCGGGCAAAATATCGGATCCGAGAGGGCTGCCGTCCCCTCAAAGACCCTCCGCTTCACCCCGCCGGCACTACCTGTCCAACATCGTCCGGGCAGCGAAAAAACATCTTATGCCGTTGAAGTGAAAGATGATTTCAAAGTTAACGTACCGAAGCCACAGGTTGACATCACAGATTAACTATTGTATGAATTAGGCATGATAACCTGGTACCGGGCACGATTCATTGCGTTTCTGATCATGGTGGTCCTCTGTTTTACAATACCTGTAATGGCATTGTATTCCGGGCTCCAGAAGCAGCAGCACATCAGAGATCAGATTGCCCTTCATGTCAAAAATGGAAACGAAGATCTGGACAAAAAAGATGTTCGGGCGATTTCCCATGCGCTTTACGAGGCATCAAAGCAGCATGGCATCGATTACAGGCTTATTCTGGCGTTGATGAAGGTTGAATCGAATTTCCAGCATGACGCGGTCTCCGCGATGGGGGCAAGGGGTCTGCTTCAGGTCAAGCCTTCGCTTGCCAGGTTTATGGCCCGGGATATGGGGATTGAATGGGATGGGAACAGGACCATCGACGATCCGGGGAATAATATCAGGATCGGCATCCGTTTCCTTTCCGAACTTGTTTATCGCTTCCACGACGTCACCACGGCCCTCAGGGCCTACAACATGGGACCCGGGAAGACCGAGGAACTCCCCCCGGAGAAGATGACCTCCGTAAAGGGTTTCCCCGGACTGGTCCTGCGGGAATACGACAGAAACATAGAAATTCTCCCCGATCCTTAAAATAAACGTTATCCGGTGCACCCTTCCGTGAATGAACCCATCGATGAAAGATCCGATCATGCCTATGACGGATGTCTGTATATTACCGGCAGGGCAGGCTCCTTTGTATCGTTCCTTGTCGCCCACACCAGGAGAAAGACACTGGTCCTGTACGAAGACGAGGATTCCGCCGATCTCCTGCGTGAGGAGATCTCGTATTACGGAAACAGGGAAGTGGCGCTCTTCCCTCCTTTTGAGGACCGCTTCTTTGAAGAAGAAGACAACCTGAGGCGCAGCGGCTTTTTGTACCGTCTTGCGACTGACAGCCTGTTTATCGGGCTCTTCCCCGTGTCATCCCTGACGCATCCCCTTCCCGCCCGGGAAAACATCTCCGAAGACGTTATGACCATACGCGTGGGCGATACGGTTTTCCCGGAGGACATCCACGATAACCTCGACAGGAAAGGTTACGAACTCGCGCCCCTGGTTCGTGAGGGTGGGCAGTATGCAAAACGCGGCAGCATCGTTGACTTTTTTCCCCCCGCCTCGGAAAAACCCGTCAGATGTGAGTTCATCGGCGACCAGATACTATCTGTGAGGCATTTCAACCCCCTATCGCAGAGATCCGAAAAAGAGCTGACTCACTGCGAGATAACCTCAATCCTAAAGAAGGATAACGACAACTCTTCCACCATAATGGATTATCTCGATGATTCCGTTACGCTCGTTCATCCGGGCGCCTGGTGCATAAACAATACGCTCGCTGCGGCAGACCTATCTACTAAATCGGGCTGGGCCCGTCTTCTCGGCGGGGCGCCCCAGATAGACCTCTCCGGTGTCGTGGGGCCTTCCGGCGAGCAAAAGACCATCAAGGCGGTTTCCAACGACGACCTGAGACAGCTCTTCCTCCAGCACAAGACGCAGATCTTTCACATCCTCCG
>DNYO01000316.1 GCA_003506795.1 Deltaproteobacteria bacterium | reverse complement strand
CTCGGTCAAGGCGATATTGAGCGATCCGCTCACGGAGTGCAAGGAAACCGGGGTTACCGGCCGGGGTACCGAAGAAATGAAAACGAACGACGTGACGGGAAGATTCGGCACCGGCGAGGTGGGAATCTGCGTCGACGTAGGGCGCCCCAACGTGGGGACGCGCCTCCTGGAAGTAGAGAAACTGGTGATAGCGCTCATGCCGACGATCAAAGACATCGGGACGGAACTTGAACCCAAAAATCCCGTCTCCGTGTTCGTCCAGAACAAGAAAACGGGCGAGTTTTTCCCGGAACTCCGCAACATCAGGGTCATGTCCGCGATCATCGAGTTCAAGATTCCCATCGACCGTCTGGTCGAAGTATTGGGAGTGCTGGAAAAAGCCGGCAAAGAGATCGACACGGTCTTCTCCCTTGGCATCATCTCAAGAGTGGATGAAAGCGGACGGATACCGGCCAGGGAGGTCCTTGAAGGAAACGGGATCACGGTTGGCGAAAGAGGGAAAGTAAACATCGGCCTGGGATCGAAAAAATAAAACATACTTTATACCAAGGAGGAATCATGATGGCGAAGAACATAGACGAAATACGTTCCTTTATCGAGGAAATGGGGATTCCTGGAAGGGATCCGTGGGCTCTTCCGAGTTCGCCCCTGACATTCCCGGATGGTGCCAATTGCCGTATTGAGATCGCGGGTGTGGAACGCCCTTCGACGCTGAAGGCGATGATCGATGAGGCAAAGAAGAGGAAGATCGTAGTCCACCGGGCCATAGCTACCGTGGGGGGCTCGACCTACTGTACCTTCGACGAACTCGAGGAAATGGCGGCGACGGCGAAGTTTGAAGGCATAGAGCTCGTCGCGACCATCGGGCACAGGAAGGGCTGGGACTGTGGTTCCAGAGAAATGGCGAGCCCGGAAGGTTGCATGCAGGGGTTCAGGCTGCGCGGCAGTGATAACATATCTTATTGGTTCGAGGATCTGTTCAGGGCCATCGACGCAGGCATCCGCGGGTTTTTGGTCTTTGACGAAGGAATCCTTTCTATCGCTTCTGAAATGAGAAGGAAGAACTTCATCCCGAGCGAAACGATTTTTAAATTCTCGGTTTTCGGCGGCTATTGCAGCGCGGCGGGCGTAAAGGTCCTCGAGAAACTTGGCGCGAACACCATGAATCCTTCGTCCGACGTGAGCCTGCCCATTCTTGCCGGTATCCGCAAAGCCAGCAAGATGCCGCTTGATGTTTATATCATCGTGGTGGATTCGTTCGGCGGCATGTTCAGGGCTTACGAGGCACCCGAGATCATCAGGGTATCTTCCCCATGCTACCTGAAGTATGAACCCGGGACCTCGGAGGGTGATATCTATAAGCCCTGGGTATCAGAAAGCTGGCACGAGGAACTGATTCGACAGAAGGTCAAACTGGCCGCCATTACGCGGGAAATCATTGACAAGAGAGGAATCGGGTTGAAAATGTCTGGCCAGGGAGCTCCGGACCTGGTTTTGCCGGTCGCCTGAAGATGATAAAATAGCTCGTCTTCTCGGGAAGAGAAGACGAACTGCCGGAAAAGCAAAATAAAAGAAAAGGATGCGAGGCAATGCCGCGCCTGGACTACGTGCAATCACTTTCGCGAGGCCTGGAAATTCTGGAAGTAATCAATCGTAACGGAGAAATGGGAATTAGCGAGGTTTCGGAGGCTCTGAAGATGGACAGGAGCACTGTCTATCGTCTTATCTCGACTCTGAAGGCGCGGGAATACTTGAAACAGAACAAGGCCAACTCCAAGTACTATTGCTCTCTGAAGACGTTTGAAATGGGCTGCCGAGTCGTCACGAAGCTAGGGATGGGACGGCAGGTGAAGTACATCATGGAAGCGCTGGCCGTTTCCGTTGGCGAATCCGTCAACCTCGGCGTGCTCGACGGTGACGATGTCGTTCACATCGAGAAGATAGAAAGCCACGAAACGATCAAGGTGGATGTCGGCGTCGGCGAAAGGATGCCTTCCTACAGTACCTCGCTCGGAAAGGCCATCCTGGCTTTCCTGCCCCAGGAGCAGCTCTCGGTGCTTCTCAAGAAGATGAAATTCACGAAGATTGCTCCGAACACTATCACGGACCCGAGGCTCCTGTTGGAAAAATTGGCGGAAGTGCGCAAGAAAGGGTTTGCCGTCGATGATGAGGAATTTGCCCCGGGCTTGAAGTGTTTCGCCGCACCCGTGAGGGACTGGTCAGGGAGCGTGATAGCCGCGGTGAGCGTGGCTTATCCCAAGTACCGTTATCAGAAGGACCTGGAAGGGGAACAGAAAATAATAAACGCGGTCTTGGCCACGGCGGGTAAAATCTCTTCGGCCTTTGGATTCACCCAGATCCCCAGGACTTACTGAGGGATCGGATTTAGAATCCTCTAGCAGGTTTGGTTTATTCCGATCATGGAAAAAATGAATCCCCAGGCTTCATACCTGGGGATTCATTTTTTGAAGAGTCGATATGGTTTATTGACCCCCTCCAGCACTGCACAAGATATTCTGTATGAGAAGGGAAAGGGTAAAGATGATGGAGGAGGAACAAAGCGGTGCCAGCCAGAACATGAAACGTCTGACGCAGCAAACAAAGGAGAAGCCGGATCACACGGTTTCGAACTGAATGATGAAGGGCCTCCCTGAAAGGGGAGGCCCTTTGTGTGTGAGGCGGCATTCTCTTGATTACGGAACTACAGGGCGTGCTTTTTCCTGTAGCAGAAATTGCAGACCCTGTCTCCGGCTGCCAGTGTCTGGTCCCGCAGGAGCTCCAGTCCGGGGTTGAACCCTTCGAGGAAAGCCCAGTCCCTGCCGCAGGAAAGGACCTCCGTCAGGTCACCCATGCCAAGTTCTTCATAAAGCGCGACATAGTCACACCTCGTGACGTCGAACCGGAGGACATCATCCGTGCTTTCCTTCATCTCGAGTTCAAGATGCCCTCCCCCCTGCCACATGGGAATGACGCCGGCAGCCAGGCCCTCAAGGCTGTTCCCTCCGAGAGACTCTGCCTTGGCGTTGCCGTCTTTTCTGGATATCTCCTTCAAAGTGTCGGAAACGATCTTTCTTGTTTCTTCCCTGCCAAGCCTTTTCTCGAAGGCCCTGATCAGAGGGAGAAGGACCTGGGCTTCTATCCTCCTCCGGAGGAGCAGGTCGACTTGCTGTTCAGTCTGAGCCATGTAAGGATCCTCCCAACCTGGAACAAAACACATGATTTTTTAAAGAATAGCATGAAGCGCCTGCCCATAACCGGTTGATCTTGATAAGTATTCCTGTTTTGTGCAAGTAGAAAATCCCCCCTATGTCGCTAAAAGAAGTTTGGT
>DNYO01000197.1 GCA_003506795.1 Deltaproteobacteria bacterium | reverse complement strand
GGAAGCCGGATGGATACCTTTTTTACTTATTGGTTCCCGTGCATTCAGAAGAGGCGGTCGGGTACGGGAAAGAGATGCCATGAGACGGGGAGTAAGGCATCTCCCTCCATGGACTTGACCGGAGGGGGCTTTCTTTGCTAGGCTTAAACGGTGTGCGCCTGTCTGCGGAGCTTGCCTGTCGAAGTTGCACAGAGCGATATCGCAAAAAAGGATAACAGATGAAGAGATTTTGCAGAATTTTCTTTGCCCTCGGATTCTTCTGCTTTTTTTCAAGCGTGGCACTTGCGGGTGACGGGTTGTTTCCGGTTGAGGGAGCAAAGGGAAAGTGGGGTATATCGACGCGGCCGGAAAAGTGGTGATCAGTATACGCTACGATAGTGCCGGGGATTTTTCGGAGGGTCTTGCGGCGGTGAAGAAGGGGAAACTCTGGGGTACATTGACAGGACGGGCAGGTATGCGATCGAACCGAAATATGAGTACTGTCTTGTCCGGGAACCGGGGAAGAGATGAGACGATCGAACTTAAACAAGGAGGCATATGCATGAAAGGTATGAAGGCGCTGGCGCTACTGGCAAAAAGAGTTGGCAAGAAAAAATCGGTCATACCCGGAGTAGCGGTCGACGTTACTAATACCCCATGTTCATGCCGCCGGCAATGCCGGGGGAGACTGTCCATTTTTCTACCCCTGGTATTGGCTCTGCTGTTGTCCGCACTGTCCGGTACCCCGGCTCTTGCCGGTCAGATCGACGTTTGGATGCAGACGCCTACTGATTGGGAAGACAGAAAGAGCGGCCTCGGTCGCGATCTCATCAAGCAAGTTCTGGCCCCCGGAGGCGTTGCTGTCATCGAGGTCTACGGCGCCAGGGGAAACGATCCCGGCGTGCAGGTCATTGCCGACAGAATGGAACAGGGAATGCTGGCACGCGGCGCGACGTATCTGCAAACGAGACTGTCGGAGAGCAGGCGGAAGACCGAGGACGGCCACGATGCGATCTTCAGGGAGTACTCAGGTCTTTACAACGGTATGCAGCTGCGCGCCATCGCCGTCTACACTTTCGGCAACGGTGGTGCCGTGGCCGCCTTCGGTTTTTATGCCGAGAATAGCGGCGCACAATATCACAACGCCGTCTGGGCGAGTATCGCCAGCATCCGCTTCACGCCGCCGGGGGCGCCTCAGCAGGCTGCCTCGGTCAGCGTACCTCGTGGCGGCAGTGTGTCGGGCTGCGATTCCCTGATCGGAACGTGGAAATGGTTTACCGGTAAAAACCACGCCTTCGGCCCCAACGGCACCTCCTCTGCGAGCGGGACATCCTGGCAGTGTGTCGATTCCCAGCGCCGCGTTGTCCGTATAACCTGGGACAACGGCAAATGGGTGGACACGCTCACCATCAGTCCCGATGGCAAGCGTGTGGAAGGGACTAATCAGCGCGGCGGCCGAGTCTGGGGCGTGAGTCACCAGGGCCAAACCCCCGCCGTGCAGAACATACCCGCGCCGGGAAGCGGCTCCGGGCAGGGCGCGACAATAGCAGTGAATCCAAAGTGCACGCCTATCATAGGCACGTGGCGTTCTGAACAGAACGGGCGGACCATTATGGTGACAGCGGACGGGCGCCTGAACGGCAACCCCCGGTATACATGGTCTTGTCATCCCGATGGGATGCACTACAATTTTAGATGGGATGATGGTCCGAGGGTGATTGTTTGGGACGATCTCAGAATGGATCCTGACAAACTTCACCTGACACGGCGGCAGGCCGGTCAGGTCTGGGATCGATTCATAAAAATACGTTAACCCGAGAAAGCGCGGACAGGTCCCGGGCGGCTTTTTGGGATATTTTGCCGCGCTTTGTTTTTTCGCAATCATATGGTATCTTGATGCCGATGGAACCACACGTAGTTCCCCGAAAACAGCACCGTGTTTCGCGAAAGCAGGTGAGCCCGAATGCCCTTCGCACGCTCTATCGGCTTCATTCGCGCGGGTTCATCGCATATCTGGTGGGCGGATGTGTCCGCGACCTGCTTCTTGGTCGAACACCGAAAGATTTTGACATCGGCACGAATGCGACACCCGGCCAGATCAAACGGCTGTTCCGCAACTGTCGTCTCGTGGGACGCCGGTTCAGGCTGGCCCACCTGCATTTTCAGGATGAGATCGTAGAGGTATCTACATTCCGCCGCGCCGCCGATCCGTCCGATATTACGGATAGTCAAGAGGAAGTCCCCGGGAGACGCCACGTGCGCCACCTGAAGGACGAGCATGGAATGGTTCTGGCGGACAACATCTTCGGAGATCCCGAAGAGGATGCCCTGCGCCGTGACTTCACGATCAACGCCCTTGCGTACAACATCGCGGATTCTTCTGTTGTAGATTACAGCACGGGGCTTGCCGACCTGAAAGCGCGGCTCATACGCTCCATCGGTGACCCTCGTATCCGGTTTACGGAGGATCCCGTGCGCATGCTGCGCGCCGTCAGGTTCGCTGCATCCCACGACTTTGAGATAGAGGCGCAGGCGTGGAAATGTATCTGCGAGCTTTCGTCAACGATTTCCCGAGTCTCTCCGTCGAGGCTTTACGAAGAGATACAGAAACTGTTTCTCCTCGGTTTTGCCGCACCGACCTTCGTACTCCTTGAAAAGGCAGGCCTGCTCGCTTCCCTTTTTCCCGACCTTGGTAGTTGGATCCAGGCAGTCAGTGGACGCTTCGAACTCCTGAAAGCGAACCTGGCGCGCATCGATGAACTCTTCCGGAGCGGCACAGGCGCAACGCCCGCGCTTCTCTTTGCGGCGCTTTTTGGGCCGGGTATAGAGGATGCGGCTTTAGCGCGGCACCGGGAGGGTATCCCCAGACACCAGGCCCTCGAGGAAATGTGTGCAGTTTTCATGGATGAGACGATTAAGAATGCACAGATCCCGGGACGGATCGGCGCCCGGCTGGGCGCTATTATCTCCCTCAAAACCTCCCTGTGTAAAATGCCGACCAAACGGCCGGCTCTCATCGCCGCAAGGCCGGAATTTGCTGAAGCCCTTACCTATCTGAACTTTGCCGCGCAGGCCCAGAGCGAATATCGGATTCCCCTGGAGTGGTGGGAGGCCTTCCTCCTTGAGAATCCTCCCGTTGCATCCGCCGGAGAGTCGACGGATGAAACACCGAAAAAGAAGCGCAGAAGAAGGCGGAGAAGGCCCCGTCGTGCGCGGGAGACAGCGGCGATGACACAAGGCGATACGATCCAGGAAGAGGGCAACCATGGCCGATAGTGAAGAAATCACGGAACTGGAGTTTTTGTTATCCTACGATATTCTGACACAACTTACACGCGCGATGGAGCGCACTGGCTGCTCGGCGGCGGATCTTATCGAACAGGCGCTGAGACAGTTCCTCGTCAACAAGGATAAAGGAAACGCCGTCTATCTCTCGGCGCCAATCAATGCACTTGTCGAGGGGTTGTACGTTGAAAACACCACAATTGCCCAGGTGAAGCAGCACGGTGATTTTGGACTCGGTACCTTCAACTACCTCGACGGCGAGATGCTCCTTCTTGACGGGAAGGTATACCAGATAAGGTCCGATGGAAACGTCTACGATGTCCCGGACGATGAGAAATCTCCCTTTGCCTGTGTTACCTTTTTCAGCCCCGACACTTTTGACGACATTCAGGACACGGGCGGCAGCCATGACCTGACCACCCTGCTTGATAATCTCATACCTTCGAAAAACATGCTCTATGCCATCCGCATTGACGGCACATTCAGCCACGTGAGGTGCAGGGCGGTTCCAAGATCGGAAAACTACCGGCCGCTCGTCGAAGCGACAAAGGACCAGCCTATTTTTGATTTTCACGACGTCAGGGGATCCCTTGCCGGGTTCTACACCCCCGGTTTTATGGAATCCCTCAACGCACCGGGATTTCACCTCCATTTTCTCACCGGGGACAGGCGCCGCGGCGGTCATCTCATGGCGTGCTCGTTAAAAGAAGCGCGCATAGGTATACAGCACGTGCCGCGGCTGGAAGTCGGCCTGCCCGTTACACTCGATTATCTTACGACGGACATGACACGGGACACGGGCAAGGACCTCGAAAAAGCAGAGAAGTAATAGCCAGGAGCGCCTGCCGGGAGGGAGGCCGGCGCCGGACAAGCCATGTTCAAGACAACTTTCCGAATAACCGGGATGGACTGCCCTTCGGAAGAGCAGCTTATACGGACGAAGCTGGCAGGGATGGGCAATATTCAAACCCTCAGGTTTGATATACCGGCCCGGAAACTGGAAATATATCATACAGGCGATTCCGGGGATTTTCTTCCGCCCCTCGAAAGCCTTCAGCTCGGCGCGACCCTCGTCTCATCCGAAGAGGCAGAGCCGCAAGGCAGTCTGGAAGCTGACCGCCTGCAAACCCGTGTTCTCTGGCAGGTTCTTGTCATCAACCTCCTCTTCTTTGTCGTGGAGATCATATCGGGCCTCATCGCAAGTTCAATGGGGCTTGTCGCGGACAGCATCGACATGCTGGCGGACAGTATCGTCTATGGACTTTCCCTCTTTGCAGTGGGAGGAGTCGCTGCGCGGAAACGAAATATCGCGGCAGCAGCGGGTTATTTCCAGGCCGCGCTGGGAATACTGGGCCTCCTGGAGGTCATCCGCCGTTTCGTCGGACATGGAGAAACCCCTGATTATTACACGATGATCGGTGTCTCCGTCCTCGCCCTGGCAGCCAACGCCACCTGTCTCTATCTGCTCCAACGGTCAAAAAGCCGGGAGGTGCACATGCAGGCGAGCATGATATTCACATCCATGGATGTGATAGCGAACCTCGGTGTAATCCTGGCGGGCGCGCTTGTATATCTGTCGGCATCGAAGATCCCCGATCTGGCCGTGGGAACAATCGTCTTCATCATTATAATGCGGGGTTCGTACAGGATACTGCAGCTGGCCAGGTAATAGGCAAGGGGCTAAAGGCAAAGGGCAAAGGGCAAAGGGCTAGAGTATTCTGTAAAGGTTACGATCTTCCCGGATGGCGGGGGGATTCGCATCTTCTTTTGCTTCAGCCTTTAGCCATCTTCATTCCTTCTGCATCCCTTGACCCTTCGTTTCCTTCGGTGCGGGCAGGGCCCCGGTAAGTTCGTCCGCCTTTGCCACCCAGCCTCCGCCCATCGCCTTGTAGAGGTTGACCACGGATATGAAGGTTGAGGCACTGGTCTGTATGGCGTTCAACTCGGCAGGGAAGAGCTGCTGCTGCGCGTCAAGCACCGTAAGGTACGGTGTATAGCCGCCGTTGTACTGAAGGCCTGCGAGTCTGGCGTATTCCTTGTAGGCAGCCACTTTCTTCTGATCGGCAGCGAGTTGTTCCTGCAGTTTCCTCCGGGAAATAAGAGCGTTTTCGGTGTCGGCGAAGGCATTCTGTATAGCCTGCCGGTAGGCGTAGAGAGCAGCCTTCTGCTGCGCTTCGGCCTGTCGGAACTGTCCCAGCAAGCCGCCTCCCGTGAAGATCGGACCGGTGATGGTGCCGGCGTAGTTCCACGCGGCGCTCGGCCCGAGGAAGAGGTTTGACAGGTCCTCGCTCGACCATCCCGCGGCACCGGTCAGAGAGATCCTTGGAAAGAACTGGGCCTTTGCCGCCCCGATCTGCGCGTTTGCCGCGATGAGGTTCTGCTCGGCCTGGAGAATATCGGGACGTCGTTCGAGAAGATCCGAGGGAAGGCCGGCCGGAACGGGAGGCATCCCGAGCTCGGCAAGCGCGAGACCCCGTTTCACCGGTCCGGGGTTGCGGCCAAGAAGGATGGACAGGGCATTTTCCGTCTGGGCGATCTGGGTCTCGATCTGGGGGATCTGCGACGCCGCTGTCTCATACTGCGACCGTGCCTGCTGGACGGTCATGCCCGAAACTTGGCCGTACTTGTTCTGCAATTCGAAAATTCTAACCGATTCCTGGTATGCTTTCAGTGTGTCGCGGGCGATCGCAAGCTGTTCGTCGAGGGCGCGCAACTGAATATAGGCGGATGCTACCTCCGCTGTGAGAGAAAGGACAATACCTCGCCTTGCCTCCATGGTCGCATACAAGGTCGCCCGGGCTGATTCCGTCAGGCGCCTGATACGGCCCCAGAGGTCTATCTCCCAGCTGACGCCTCCCGCGGCCTGGTAATTGTTGTAGGGGTTCTGCGTCGGGGGCTGGGTGACATTGTTCTTGGATATTTGTGCGCGTTCAGCGGACCCGTTATATGAGAGCTGCGGAAAGAGCACTGAGCGGGTTGTCATGAGAATGCCCGAGGCACGTTCCACGTTTGCCGCGGCGATCTTCACGGTCATATTGTTGGCAAGGGCTTCGGCGATAAGCTCGTCAAGGACGGGGTCCTTGAACTGTCTCCACCACTCACTGTCCGCCGCATCCGGTTTCCCCTCGGCGTCTGAGTACCGGTAAGCCTGCGGGACGTCGACCACGGGGCGTTTGTAGTCTGGGCCGACAGCGCACCCTGCCGCAAAAAAGGCGATCAAAAGAAGAAACAGCAGCTTCCTGCACATGTCAGCCTCCCTCCTCTTCCGGTGCCCCGCCATCGGCTGGTTTTGTTCCCTCAACTGCTTCCGGAGCCCCTTTTTTTGAAGGGGAAGCCCCGCTTTTCTTTGCGGATTTCTCAGCCCATCTGTCAAAGATATAGAAGAAGAGAGGGACATAGAGCATGGCAAGCGTCGTCTCTCCGATCATGCCGCCGATGATGCCCGTGCCGATCGAATGACGCGCATTGGCGCCTGCTCCGGTAGCGATGGCCAGCGGCAGGACGCCAAAAATGAATGCGAGAGAGGTCATGATGATGGGCCTCAAGCGCTGTTCGCCTGCCTGGATTGTCGCATCCATGATTGACAGGCCCTGCTTGCGAAGGTCCGCGGCAAAGGCGACACGCAGAACCGCATTCTTTGCCCCGAGACCGATAAGCACTAAAAGGCCTATCTGGAAGTAGACATCGTTTTCGAGACCACGCACCCAGTTAAAAAAGAGGGCGCCGAGGATACCGAAGGGCACTGCCGTCATGACGGATCCCGGCATGACCCACGATTCGAACTGGGCTGCAAGGATGAGGAACACGATAATCAGACCGAAGATGAATGCCGACGATGAGGTGCCTCCGGACTGTTTTTCCTGGTATGCCAGGCCTGACCAGGCAAAGCTGTAGCCCTGGGGCAGCACCTGTGCGGCAACCTCCTCCATGGCCTTGATCGCCTCTCCGGATGAGCGTCCGGAGGCCGCGCTGCCGGTAATCTGCGCGGCAGGAAATCCATTGAAGCGGGACATCAGGTCGGGTCCCGTTACATACTTGGTGGTCACCACCGCGGAAAGCGGCACCATCTCGTCGCTGTTGGATCTCGTGTAAAGCTTGGTGATGTCCTCCGGGCCCCTCCTGTAGGGTGCATCGGACTGGAGGGTAACATTCCATACACGGCTGTACTGATTGAACTGACTCACCACTATGGAGCCGAACTGGGCTTGCAGGGCGCTGTACACGTCGGACACGGGAACATTGAGGAGCATGGCCTTGGAACGGTCAACGTCAGCCCTGAGCTGCTGTGAAGCCGCTCTGAAGGTGGAATTGAGACCTGTCAGTTCGGGGCGTGTCCGGGCCTTTTCAAGGAATTGCTGGGCAAGTTCGTTGAGCCGTGCCGGATCTCCCGAACCCTTGTCCTGAATCCAGAATTCGAATCCGCCTGTCGTTCCGATACCCGGGATCGAGGGCGGCGCGATGGGGATGAAGATACCCGTGTCTATGCCGCTTGCTTCGGCATGCACTGCCCTGGCTATGGCCCCGGCGTTTTCCTTCTTTGCCCGACTCATCGAGGAATAGCGTTCTTTGAAGTCCTTGAGGGTAATGAAAAAAGTGGACGCATTCGGTTTGTACTGGCTGTCGAGGAGACTGTATCCGTTGACGACTGTCCTGTCGGCCACCGCTGGTTGTTTAGCGAATATCTTGTCTATCTGGTCCGCGGTTTGCGAGGTGCGTTTCAGACTGGCGGCGTCAGGCATAATAAGGGCCGCCATCAGGTAACCCTGATCCTCGTTGGGTACGAAGCTGGTGGGAATCGCGTGGAAAAGGTATAAGAGCGCGGCGATGAGAACAGCCAGAATGCCAAAGGCGACCGTCATCCGTTTGATCATCTGCACGACCACTTCGCCGAATCCCACGGTGAAACGGTCGAAGCCCCGGTTGAACCAAGCGAAGAACCGGTTTAAATACTTGAAGATACCCTTCTGCGGCGGGGGCGTATGCTTGAGGAGCAGGGCACACATCGCCGGTGTCAGGGTGAGGGCCACAAACCCTGAGAGCGCCACGGATATGACGATGGTAATAGC
>DNYO01000139.1 GCA_003506795.1 Deltaproteobacteria bacterium | reverse complement strand
ACCGTATTGTCACCCACATGCTGGGCAACCTCAAGGACCAGGTTTTCGTGTTTATCGTTTATCGAAGGGTTCGTGACAAAAATCGCCCCGTTTATTGGTGGAAGCTGATCAGGTGGAAACCTGAAATCTACAACCGTTCCAATGACCTGCACTACCTTACCTTTGACCTCCACGCTGCTCATCTATCTTCCTCCTTAGATTATGTTCCTCTCAAGGCTTCAGCGCCACCAACGATATCCAACATCTCGTTGGTTATACCTTCCTGTCTTCTCTTGTTGTAAACAAGGGTGAGGTATCGTACCATTTCACCGCAGTTGTTCGTCGCATTCTCCATGGCGCTCATCCGGGCCGCGTGCTCCGATGTCTGAGACTCGATCAGGGAATAGTATATCTTCGTACTTATGTAACGGGGAATGAGCGATTCCACTATCTGTATACGTTCAGGTTCACATATGTAATCGACGTACTCGGATTCCTCAGGGGTCTTGATAGGAATGAATTCCTCGAAGACAACTTCCTGTTTCACCGCCGACGCGAAATACGTATATGAAAGATATATCTTGTCAAATTCGCCTGACAGATACAGGCCGATAAGCTCTTCAGCGACGGTATCGACAAGGTCCTGATCGACCTTCTTGATGTCAACCCAGTCTTTCACGATATCTGCTTTTCTCTTCCCCAGGTAATCGCGAATCTTCCGGCCGAATACGTACATACCGACCCTTTCGTACGTGTCGCGGTTCTGCCTGGCGAAGTTTTCCGCGGTTAAGGCCACGTTGACATTGAACCCGCCGCAAAGACCCCTGTCAGACCCGATGGAGACGATAAGGACCTTCTTCACCTCTTCTCTCGCGGCAAGAAGGGGATGGGCATCTTCGGGCATGTTCTTCACGACCCGTCCCGTCAGTTCCTCCATCTTTAACGCGTATTCCTTGATCTTTTCAAGCTCTGTCTGTGCACGCCTCAGTTTTGAGGCGGAGACCATTTTCATCGTCCTCGTGATTGTCTGTGTACTGTTTACACTGCCTATCTTTCTCTTGATATCTCTTAACGTAGCCACTGAAAGCTCCCTTAGTAGGTAAACCCATCTCTGAATTCGCTGAGCGCCTTTGTAAGCTTGTCTTCGATCGACGCGTCGATGGCCTTTTTATCTCCGATTTCCTTCAGGACGCCTGCATGTTTCGAATCCATGAAGCGTATTAATTCCTGCTCATATTTCTTGAGGGCACTTTCAGGGTAGGTATCGATAAATCCATTGGCCGCGGCATAGAGAAGTACGACCTGTTTTTCTATGGGGATCGGAACATACTGTCCCTGTTTGAAGAGCTCAGTCAGCCTCGAACCACGGGCAAGCAATGCCTGCGTCGCCTTGTCGAGATCACTGCCGAACTTGGCGAATGCGGCCATTTCGCGGTACTGGGCCATTTCCAGCCTCAGTCTGCCTGCGACCTGTTTCATTGCCTTGATCTGGGCATTGCCGCCGACCCTGGATACTGAAATACCGACGTTGATAGCCGGCCTGACGCCTGCATAGAACAATTCCGGTTCCAGGTATATCTGGCCGTCGGTGATGGAGATGACGTTTGTCGGGATGTACGCCGAAACGTCACCGGCCTGCGTCTCGATGATGGGAAGGGCCGTCAGCGAACCTCCACCATGGGCATCGTCCCATTTCGCCGACCTTTCAAGAAGCCTTGAATGCAGGTAGAAAATGTCTCCGGGATACGCTTCACGTCCCGGCGGCCTTCTGAGGAGCAAGGCAAGCTGGCGGTATGCGACAGCGTGTTTTGAAAGATCATCGTACACGATGAGTGCATGTTTTCCGTTGTCCCGGAAGTATTCACCCATCGAGGTACCGGCGAAGGGGGCGAGGAACTGCAACGGGGCCGAGTCGCTGGCGGTTGCCGCGACGACCGTCGTGTATTCCATCGCGCCGTATTCCGTCAGAAGGTCGACGATCCTTGCCACCGAAAACCTCTTCTGGCCGATTGCAACATATATACAGAAAACATCTTTACCTTTCTGGTTGATGATCGTGTCAAGAGCGACGATCGTTTTTCCGGTTCCTCTGTCGCCGATGATCAGCTCCCTCTGCCCTCTGCCGATGGGTATCAGGGCATCGATCATCTTGATGCCCGTCTGCATCGGCTCTTTGACAGGCTGACGCACTACGACACCGGGCGCCATCTGCTCGACGGCGCGAAACTCTTTCGCTTCAATGGGACCCTTTCCGTCTATGGGATTTCCGAGGGCGTCGACAACTCTGCCGACGAGGGCCTCACCGACAGGTACCTGCGCGATCTTTCCCGTCCTCTTTGCCAGGTCGCCTTCTTTTATTTTGTAGTCCTCGCCGAAGATGACGGCGCCAATGTTGTCCTCTTCAAGGTTCTGCACCATGCCGATAATACCGTGAGGCAGCTCAAGGAGCTCGCCGGCCATGGCGTTCTCAAGCCCGTAGATCCTTGCAATACCATCGCCCACTGTCATGATGACACCAGTCTCCTGAAGGTCGATCTCCTTCTCGAAGCCCGATATCTTCTGCTCTATAATCCTGCTAATTTCGTCGGCCCTGATCTCCATAGACACTACTCCTTCAGTATATTTTCCTGCAACGTGTGCAGCTGTCTTTTCACGCTTCCGTCTATAATCGTCCCCTTGATGGCTACCTTGACACCGCCGATAAGGCTCTTGTCTTCCTGCACTGTCAGAATGACCTGTTTATCAAGCTTTGCCCCGAGTTCTTTCTCTATTCTTGCCTTCGCGGCATCATCGATGGGGAATGCCGTCCAAAGGGTACCTTTTACCCTACCTTCCTTTTCGTCAACAAGATCGTTGTAAACATCCCTGATAAGCGACAGATACCCGAGCCTGTTCTTTTCAAGAAGCATCGTGAACATGCTTGCAAGAGGCGAGGAAACCGCGAGTGCTCTCAGGACGTCGCTGAGCACTTCCTTCCGCTTTTCGACCTCTACGAGGGGAAGAATAATGGCCCTTCTCAGCCGCTCTTCCTTATCGAAGATACCAAGGATGCCTTCGATCTCAGACTGGTATTCCTTGTACTTTCCGTTCTTTTCACCGACATTGAATAGACCTTTTGCATATCTCTTGGCAATGGATTGGCTTATCAATTCATGCTCCTCAATTTTACGATGAAGTCTTCGACCAGCTTGTCATGATCCGACTGGGTGATCTTCTCGGCGATGAGCTTCTCCGCCTGGCCAACGGTGAGACGGGAAATCTCTTCCTTGATCCTCCGTGCCACCTCTTTGTTCTCCTGCTCGGCGGTGAGGCGAGCCTGTTCTCTTATTCTTGCCGCGAAGACCATGGCTTCGTCTATGATCTTTTTCTTTTCTGTCTCTGCTTCCTGCAAGGTCTCTTTCTTGAAGACCTCAATCTCACCGTCCAGCCTGTCCATTCTCTCCTGGTACTGGGCCCGTAAGGCTTCGGCCTCTTTCAAGGCC
>DNYO01000192.1 GCA_003506795.1 Deltaproteobacteria bacterium | reverse complement strand
GCCCGCCCTGGCTCGCGCCATGGTCAGAAGCCCTTCGGTCTTGCCGACCTCGATCATCCGTGCGTCCTCATTGTTTTTTCTTATAGAGTCCTTGAGGGCCTTGAGTTCCTGCTGAACGCCCCGGACCGTACGTGAGTCTTCCGTGTACCTCTCCAGGAGCCCCTGTTCCTTCTGCTGCAGTGAGACAAGCTGGTTGCGTATTTCGGCAGGGGGTTCCACCGTCCATTTCGGGCTGCGCACGAAGGCCAGCTTCTGTTCGAGTTCGGTAATCTCGTTCTGGGCCGCCTTAAATTTGGTATCGAGGGCCCCGAGCTGGGCTATCAGGTTGCTCTTCTGTTCTTCAAATGAAAAGACCCCGTTCTTCTCCTTGAAGGCGGAGAGATTGCCTTCCGATTCACTGAGTCTCTCCTGGAATGTCTTCTCCTGGCGCTCCAGGAACGCGGTGGTTTTGCCTCCGAAAACTTCGAGGTGCTTGTCCTTGAAGTTATCCACCAGCGTATTGACCACCTTTGCCGCCGTGGAAGGATCGCGATGGCTGAAGGCGACCTGTATGAGCCCTGAAGCGGGAATGTTCCTGACGTTGAGACTTTCTTCGAATGCCGCGATGGCCGTCTGGTCCGGTTCAGACCGCGCCGCGGGCCTTTTCGCCTGTGTGGGGTAAAGGTTCTGGATCCCCACCGCGTCTATCACCCGGGCTATGAGGTCCCTGCTCGTCAGTATGCTTATTTCGCTTTTCATGATCGTCTCGGGCTGGATGGAGAGGCCGGGGCTTGGATTCGTCCCCTCGGATGTCCTCATGAACTCCCTTCCCAGCTTTACAAGAAGAATACTCTTCGCTTCATAGATACGAGGGGTGAAAAGGGCATAGAGAAGGATCCCGCCGAAAACAACTGCAAAGACGGTCAGGATCATGTACTTACGTTTGAAGATTACGGAGAGAATATCCCGCATATTGGTAAAATCAATGGGTTGATGCCGTTTGTCCGTCATGGTTTGTCACCTCCCTTCGTCTGTCACGGTGCCACGACTATATTGGCGCCCGTGTCAGGATAGACATTGGTAAAGCCGCCAAGGGAATACCTGTAAGGATTGGCGAAGGTCTGGAATCCCGGAAAACCTCCGGGGACAACCCTGTTGATGTATTCGTCCACGAATTTGTTCACCCTGGCTATGTTCGACTTCGGCACGTAAACGATGTCGTAAGGCATGAGATAGATATCCTGGCTCAGGTCCGTTCCGTTTATTACGTTCGAAAGATTCAGGTTCGCGGCCATGGGCTTGCCATCAAAATCCTTGCGGATCACGATTACGTTGCTTATTCTTGCCGACTCGCGAAGCCCGCGGGCCTGGGCTATCGCCCTCATGACCGTTGTGGGGCCTTTCAGCTCGACCACGCCGGGAAGAAGCACCTCGCCGTCAACGAATATTTTCTGGTCGGAAAATCCGCGGACAATGATCGTAATCTCCGGTTTTTTCAGTTCCGATGCGTATTTCTGCGTCAACTGATCTCTCAGCTGGCCGGGCGTCAGACCGGCGGCCTTCATCTCCGGAGCCAGCTGCAGAGAAAGGCGTCCGTCGGGCCTTACCGGAACTCCGATCTCATTGAACTCGGGGTTGTTCATGAACTTGATGTCGAGGGTATCTCCCGCCGCAATAACGTATTCCTTCTGTGGATAGGCGCGCGACTGCTGGTCCATCTGGCTGATAGAAGCCGGATTGATGACGGAATTCGGAGCGCACGCGGCCAAAAGTGCTATCGCGGCAAAGAGACCTGCTAATAACACCGTCCTTGTTTTCATTTCCCCACCTCCTTATTTTGCTTCACTCCCCGCCTGGTAGTTCCCGGAAGTGTCGTATCCGAAGCGTCTATGCTGTCTCCCACCTTGTACATGTCGGCTCTGCCGCTAAGATCGATGTATCGCGCCGGCTTGCCGTTGCAGCTCACCAATGCCCTGTTACCCTCTTTTTCCAGGATGATGCAGCGTGAGGTCTGGCCGAACCCGAAAGCGGGGGCAACCAGAAAGATTCCCAGGATGGCCAATATCAGGGCGATGCAATGTGCTCTCATTTTTGTCTCCTGAAAGAAGCCGTTGTTTCCGGACAGGCTACCGCCATTCGACCTTGCGGGCGCCCTGTCAATTTGTTCCCTTGCGGGACTCTGGCATGGTGTATCAATTCTTTGTCCATCGGCAGTACCGGAAAAGGGCTTCCACCCGACCCCGCGCCGCCTTTCACCGCCCCGCCATCGATCCCGGCGAAGCAAACCGTTTGCGCGCTTTATTCCGCGCTATTTTTCATACGCACCAAGACGCTGTGTTCCGTTGCCCGATTCGTTATTACTCCTGCCGAAGGCACCGGTCATTTTCCTGATCACCGATACCAGTTCGCGGAAATCGGCATCCTTGTACGTCATGAATCGTGGTCTCAAGCCGTGGCCCAGGGCCACGATTTCTTTTCTCCTGCTCGGGAGGATGAGCACGATCTGAACGTTGCAGAAGAAGTACCTCATGGAAAGGATGTCCATAAGATCTTCCTTGTCCGCTGCGAACAGTATCGCTATCATCCTGCCTTCATTGGGAAGGCATAATCGCTGTTTCAAACTGGCAAGGCTCCTGAAAAGTTCGATACGTTCATCGAACAGGAGGGGCTCCAGTACATTCCGGAGTTTCCTGGGAATGTCTTCGTGGTTCTTTGCATAGAAAATCGTGTCGTGTCGCCTTTCCGTTTTCGATCGCACCTGTGGGTTTCTCTCGTTCACTTTTCGTGATCCTTTCAATCTCGCACGTTCGCAGATCAATGACGGAGATTGTATATCAATAACCATGCCAGAGAACTTCCTCCTTGTAAAACGGCTACAGTAGGCTGTTTACAGGATATTGGCACCGTGCTCCCTGCCGTTCGACCCCCATGATCTGTCCCCTTTTCTGGGACGCTATCCAACAAAACTGGACTACCAGTCCGAGCTCGCCTGAGCGCTCCCATGGGGAAAACGTTTCGAGTTGATGGAAGGGCGGGGAATTTCATGAACGTGCGAGGGCATCAACCCTAGATCTGGTGCCTGATGTTGTACTTCTTGAGAAGACCGTACAGTCGTGTTCTTGAAAGCTTCGACAGGGCGCAGGCCTCTTTGATATCGCCTGATGATGAGGTCAGAAGGTTCCTGAGATACGTCTCTTCAAGGTCCGAATAAGCACTCTGGCGAAATCTTTTCAGACTCAGGAACTGTGACGACTGGAGGTCGAAATCCGATCCGTTGGTTCCGCCGTGGCGGACGGAACGCTTCTCTTCAAACAGGGATCGCGCAATGCTGATGCGCAGTTCCTGAGGAAGGTGAACGGGGAAGAGCGTCTCTTCATGCAGCCCGGCCGCACAGGCATGTTCGAGAACGTGGAAAAGTTCTCTTACATTTCCGGGCCAGTCGTATTTCATGAGATATTTCAGGAATTCATCGGACACCTTCTTTGGCGTCACGCCGAAACGATGGCATACCTTTTCCACGTAAAATACAACCATGTCCCTGATGTCATCGAGATGGTGCCTCAAGGGAGGCAGATTGATCGTCATGGCTCCCAGACGATACAGGAGATCGCCCCTGAATTTTCCCTCTTCGACCATCTGCTCCAGGTTCTTGTTCGTTGCCGATATTAGCCTGAAGTCGCTTTCGACTTCCTTCTGGCTGCCTACGGGCCTGAAGCGGTGTTCCTGGAGCACCCTCAAGAATGTCTTCTGCAGGGACAGCGGAAGCTCTCCCATTTCGTCGAGAAAAAGGGTCCCTTTGTGGGCCTGTCTGATGAGACCATCCTGTGCCCTGTCGGCGCCGGTAAACGCCCCCTTCGAATGCCCGAAGAGGATGCTTTCCACGAGGGTCTCCGGCAGCGCCGTGCAATCGACGACCACGAAATTCTCCTGGGACCTCCTGCTGTTCGAGTGGATCGACAGAGCGAAAAGCTCCTTGCCGGTACCCGTT
>DNYO01000193.1:566-34517 GCA_003506795.1 Deltaproteobacteria bacterium | reverse complement strand
TTAATCAGTAGGTTGTCGGTTCGATCCCGACAGGGCTCACCAAGAAACAAAGGCGATTCGAGTAGTTAGCGAGTCGCCTTTTTGTTGTCTTCTCGCAAAAAGCCCGAAATATTCACGCCCGTTCACGCCCCCAAAATCTTATTCCCCGAACGTCTTGTTGAGCTGCTTCTTGTGCATCTGGAAGGTGGTGCTGAGATATACCTGAGTCGTGCCGATGTCCTCGTGGCCCATCATATCCTGCAAAGATTTAAGGTCAGTCCCGGCTTCAAGGTTATGAGATGCGAAGGAGTGTCGAAAACAGTGGGGGGTAATCCTGCTGGTTATTTTTGCGCGCCTCTTGGCCGCATTGAAAGCCGTCTTGAATGATTTGATGTTGCCCCATACATAGATCGGATCGGGCTCTCCCTCTTCTTTTTTTGACAGTTGATCGGCGTGGTGGGCCTTTAGAGCGTCGGCAAGGCGAGTTGTCATGGGAACGATTCTCTGTTTTTCTCCCTTCCCATTCACGACGAGAGGTCCTCCGGCGTGAATATTGGTATCCGACCAGCGGAGCGTTCTTGCCTCGTCTGACCTCAATCCTGCGTGCCACAGGGCAAGAAATAAAGATTTATGGAATGGAGCAATCGCGTTGTCGATAATGATGTTGATTTCTTCGGCGGTCGGTGCGTGAGGGACTTTCCGTTTATAAGGGAGGCCGGAGAATTTCCGGGTCGGTTCATTGCAAAGCCCCTGCTCATGCCCCCATTTCAGCATTGAAGACAGGCATAGAAGTTCAAGGTTTACGGCCCGGTGAATCTTCTTAATCGCTAACCGTTTTGCCTTGTAAGTCTCTATGGTTTGAGGTTCGATTCGATCCGGCATCATGGACCCGAAGAAAGGGAGGATTTGTGCCATGAGCATCCTCTTTTTATCCTTCGCCGTTTTTGGGCTCTGATGCAAATCCATCCAGAGGATATACTTCTCTGATACGGCGGACACGGTGAAGGGATTATTCGCCGCCAATCCCATTTGCTTCCTGATTCCCGTTTCGATTGATAGGGCGTCGAGCATGGAGACGCATTTTACCCGCCGCTGGATACGCTCGCCGCGTTTGCCCAGGCCGATGTCGATGGAAAATACCCCATTACGAATTTCCTTCACGCTCATGCAACTGATTACTCCCACGCTTCCTCCTGAATTGCAAGACAATTCTGTTCACGGCGTCGTATTTTTCGTTTGGTGTCAATCTGCGGTTATCAGACAGACCCAAGGCGTCAAGGATCAAATCAAGTTTTTTCTCTACACGTTCAAGGTCGGTCATGTAAGGCATCCGTCACTATAATCTTTCCGCCATCCCATGTTATTTGACTTCTATGGTGACGGGAAAGATGTCTTCCACTTGTTTGCGTTTCAGCTTTCCCAGAGGGGTGTCGTAACCCTTGACCTCCACGACATGAACCGTCCCGTCCGACCAGAACTCGACAAAGTCAATGACGTGCCGCACGTTTCCCGGTAGATGGAAGGGTACCTGGCGCAGAAAGAAAAGTACTTCCCCGCTCTTCTTCCGGAGCAGTAGCTCGCGGTAGTAGTCCATCTCTTTCTTCGATGCGAAGATGATCCCATCTGCTTCAGACGGCTTCGCTCGAAACTTGTGCCCGAGCCTCATATCTTGCCCTTTCTGAAATCTTTTGCGTTAGGGCAGGTGCGGAAGTGGGTGACGTGACGCTCCCGGTCGAAATAATCGTCTGCCGCGTCCACCGTATCCTTATCAACCGGGATTGCCTTGCCCTTGTCCGTCCGGAGAAAAGTGATATCTTTTCAGCAGGATTTGCACTTCATCGTTTCCCCCACGCCCTGCATCCCTCCCGTTCCTTACACTTCACGCAGAACGTCACGAACATGAAGCATCCGGGGCGTTCGGGGCACTCTTTTGGTGCCGTTTCTTTTTCCATCACCTATCTCCTTTCATCTCTATGAGGAACCGGCTCTCCGGTGACTTGTGAGTCCTCCCTGCCGCATCTGTTGACTCCGTGGGCCGGACGGTCAGCATAAGCTGATCCATGGCGCGGGTCATGGCGACGTACATCAAGCGCCGTTCCCCCTCTATTTCGTCCAGGTCATTCGGTCGTGCCGGTATGATTCCCTCATTGCATCCTGCGATGATCACGACTGGCCATTCAAGACCCTTGGCCGCATGGATTGTTGCCAGCGTGATGCCTTCAGATTCATCCCCCTTGATTTCGTCTTGAACGTCGAACGTGGCGAGCCAGTCAAGGTAAGAGGCGATGTCGTCAGAGTGTTCGCCGACCCACTTCTGGATGAAGGCAAGGGATTCAGGGGATAGGTCGGGGCAATTGGCATTCACATGCTCGGCACACTGAGAGAGAGAACTCCCGGAAACGGACTGGAAACTGAGAAAGTCTGTATTGCCCTCGAACACCTGAAAATGGCTCTTCCCCTTATCTGCCGCCTCAAGCCTGATCCGCCCGTACTCCTCCCTCGATAGGCCGATGATGTCCCGGATGAGCAGGAAGCTGAAATTGTCGAACGAGTTGACGGCCAGCTTCAGGAAGGCGTGGAAACGACGGAAGGGCTCGCTGTTAGTCAGAGTTGTGGTCTTACCGATGTAGGTGTGAGGGATACCGGCCTCCTCCATGAGGCGGTCGATCTTGCTGAGGATGGAGTGCTTCCTGGCGAGGATGGCGACGGAGGCCTCTTTGCAGTGCCGCATATTGGCCATGGCAACGATCCCTTCGCTTTGGGTGTTGTTTTCAACCTGAACACTTTCCGGGGAAAGGTCCGGTGCTTCCCGCGTCGCCCTCATGGTTTTTGTAATGCGGTCCTGGTTGTGCTCTATCAGCCGGTTCGCCGCACAGACGATTTCCGGCATGCTTCTGTAATTCGCCTCCAACCGGTAGATGTCGAACTCTCCCGAGTGGTCAACGAGGTAGCGGGGAACGGCTCCGCGGAATTCATAGATGCTCTGATCGATGTCCCCTACGACGAACAAATTCGCCTTAAACGAGGAGACCATCTCGTTTATGATCGCCCACTGCAACGGGTCGATATCCTGAATTTCGTCCACGAGGATATGCCGGATGTGGAGATACTTGGCCAGTGTTGGGACGAGAAGCCGCATCCCGACGAGAAGTGATCCATACGAAACGGCGTTATTCTCCCGGCACCGTGCCAGGAACACCTTGAACAGATCGTGCCCCATGTCGTCCTCACTTGGTTCTTCTCCTGTCTGGTAGTATCGCTCAAGAGCTTCTTTCGCCGCCCTAATGGTGGTTTTTTTTGCGGACATCTCCTGGGCGACGTCCGCGAGGAGATATCCGGCTTCCCATTCTCCGTAAACAGTGACGATCGCCGGCCGGAGCCCAATGGCCTCACCAAAGCGGTGAATAAACTCCAGGGCCAGGCCGTGCATGGTCCCTATCTGCACGCCGTGAGCCTTTCTGCCGATCCTCTCCTTAAGGCGGTCCTGTATCTCACCGCTGGCCTTTCTGGTGAACGAAAAGGCCAAAAGTTCCGATGACGATATCTTCTGCGTCTCGATGAGCCATGCGATCCTCTCAATTAAAACCCTTGTTTTTCCGCTTCCGGCGCCGGAAAGTACCAGGGCACGGGGAGATGTAGTGGTAACGGCTTCTTGTTGTTGAAGGTCAAGTATCATAATGATACCACCTTCCATTCGGCGCCGACTGCCTGCGGTGCATGGCAGGTTGAGACGAGTACCTGGACCTTCGCCCCGTTAAACTTCCCCAGGGACTCCATGAGCCGCCCCTCGTCCAGTTCCGCGCTTTCCTGTAGGAGCACATTCGCTTTTAGGGCATAGGCAAGGGCCGGGTCGAAAAGCGCCTTCTCCCCGCCGGAGAGCCCGGCATAAGCCACCTTCTTGCCATCCGGGCGTACCCATCCGATATGAACGCCGCCGTCCTCGATGATCTGGATATCTGGTTTCCCGACCGGAAGGAGCTCCGCCATGCGTTTTGACAGCCCCACAATGGTGCTTTGAACGATCTGCTGACGTTGGGCCAACAGGACGGTCACAACAACCTTTTCCTTTTCTATCTGCACGGCAGCTGCAGACGCCTCTCCGCGAAGTTTCTCGGCTTCGACGTTCAGCCCCTGGAGACGGACGTGGACGTCCCGGTCCTTCCGTAGTGCTGCGATCCGGGAATTGATGCCGATGATTTGGTCCTGTATGATCTGTTTATCCATGATTGACGACCCCCTTGTATTTTCTCAGTTCACGGCGAGCGATCATCTTCGCCGCGCAGGATTCACACCCGGCCGAATCCATAGCGTCAATGATTGCCTGGATGGAGTTTATGACCGCCTCGGTCTTCCATAGTCCAGAGTTCACGGGAGGCGTCGGATTAAGATCCTTTGGTGTAACCGTAAGCGTCGATCCCGTCGGTGTCTCAGTTCTCACCGGCCTGAACAAGGCGTCTACCATCTTCTCCATCTCTCCTGGACGTTCGGCCAGGGACTTCTGCACGGCTTCGTCGGTAATGGCGGTGGTTTTAGCAGCCGCTTTTTCGGCCTTCGCCTTTTCCTCTGCCTGTATCCTCTCCTTTTCCTTCCGGTCCGCTTCCTCCTTTGCTTTCAGGGCATCCGCCGCCTTCTGTTCCTCCATGCGAATCTGCGTCAGGTTTTCCTGGGCTTCTTTAAGTTCTGCCTCCAGCATATCGATCTGAGCGTCAACCTCCGCAAGCGTTCCGGCGGGGACCTGGATCTGAGACTTTGAAGAAGCGATACGTGCTGCGGCCTGTTCCGATGTCTTCACTTTTGCGGCCAGGGTGTTGATCTTCTCCTTGGCGGTGTCGATTTTTTCCTGCACTGCACCGACATCTCCTGCGGGAGGGTAGAGGGAAAACAACGCCTCGATCTTCTTCTGATCCGACAGACTCATGAAATCTGCCACGTTAAGGACGGCAGGAGCCCCCGCCTCCCCGAGGGCCTTCATGAAGTATTCCTTTGAGACCTTGGACCCTGACACCTTGTAGCCCTGGGAGACGGACCCCGATGCCAGCCGGACAAATCCTCTCTCAAAGAGGTGCAACCCGTCGATCTCTACCCCGACGACCAGCTTGTCGCCCTCTCCGAAAGTGGAGAGGATGTCGTCATTCGTCTTTCCCGCTCCGATGACACCCCCGTTGACGGCGAGCTGAAGTGCCTGTGAGTGGGCAGATTTCCCGGCGCCGTTCGGGCCGAAGAAGATGGTGCGCCCGGAGAGCTCCTGCGCGAAATCGCACCCTTTGAAGCCTCTGGCTGTGACCTTGGTGATCATGATTGCCTCCCTACGCTGCAGTGTCGAGAGCCCTGTTCATCTCTCGTATAATTTGGATTGCCTGCTCATCGGTCATGTCCGCATCCGGTTCGATACTCAAGGCCTGGCACGCCGCCAGGTATTCGCCATGAAATTCCTTCTTGGCCACGATAAGGTTCTGCATAGCTTTGGATAAGGGAGCCGACGGTTTCTTTTCGGCCTTTTCCGCGGGTCCGACATCGATAACCTTCTCATGGTCCTCGGGGTCGATAACCGCCTCTTCGTGAATAGCGTCGGCATCGTCCGAGGTACGTTCCGCCCCAGCGACCATCTCGATTTTCTGGAACTCGCTCCGGTCCCCGGAGATCAGTTTCCCCACGCGGGTCTGGAGATTCGCGTACTGGGTAGCATCCCACTTGACGATGTTCCCGGAGATGGGCCTCCAGCATACGACCTGAATCGTCCAGGAGTTTCCCGGGGCCTTCTGGATGCCGCTTAAGTGCTTGAGGGAGTTTCTCTTCGCAAAGGTCTGCGCGAAGTCGATCGACTTCTTTTCGCGGTTGATGATCTGAGCAAGCCACTTGAGGGCTTCGTCGTGGGTCGTATTCATCCAGAGGTTAGTGGCCTCGTCGAAGGGATACCTCGCCCAGGTGCCTTTTTCTTTCTCAGGGATCATGTCCGAGGGGAGAAGGGTGAATGCCTGGGGGAACTGTTTTGCTTTCCCCAGGAGGTCAATCATGCGGTAAGAAGGGGTATCATAGATGGTCGTCCAGTCGGAGACCATCGGGATTCCCTTTGAGGAGAACCGGAAGGCAACCGCCCGAGCGTAGATCATCAGGATGCGCCCGTTCTTCTGGTCCCGGATCACGGCCGGGTTCTGCTGCCATTTTCCGTCAACGAGAACCTCTGAAGGAAAGATCACACATGCGCCGGCCGCCTCCTGCCATACCTCATAACCCTGAGCCGAGACGACGAAAGGGCCACCGGGGACCGGTTGTACAAGGGTCCCTGCAGATTCTTTCAGAGTCAGTGCCTGCTTGAAGGCGCGGATCTCTCCATCTCCATCCCGGAGAGCGAAGGCTTCGTCCGTTCCCAGGGCTACAACATCTTTCCTGACAACCCCGGAAAGGATGGGGAAAGCCTCAGGGGCTTTCTCACGAATGAGTTTGAGTGCCGCCTCAATACTCAACAGGGCGACTGCCGGTGGTGGCGCTGGCTGATTTCCGTTCATTGCTGCTGGTGCTTGTGCCATAAGCTGGTTCCTCCTTTGAAAATGTTGATCACAGGACCTTCCTGACCGCATACATTCGCTTCTTTCCCGACCGCCGGTCGCGGAGCCACATCAACCCCAGGCCGATGCCGTGGCAGACCAGGACGCCGCCGACGAGCAGCATAAAGAGGACCAGGCAAACGAAGATGCTTTCTGAGAAACCCATGACAACCTCCTAAGTATGGCGGTGCATCTCGGCCCCGCCAAACCTCATACAAGATACTGCTACTACAGGCCGTAGCTCTTAGATGCCGGAGAGCCTGAACCGGAATGGCTTCCTTTCCATGCGGTCCTTACTGTCAATTTCAGCTTACACTAATGTAATTCGAGAAAGCAAGATAAATATGCATAAATGCAAGACTTATTTTTTAGCAGGGAATTACGGGGCAACAAAAAACCCGCCGAAGCGGNNGGGTGGCGCAACAAAAACCCCGCCGAAGCGGGTGAAGGAATGAAAGCCGTATAGAAGGGCTCCTGTTGGGGAGGTGTATGGGGGTTGTCTTAAGCAGGCATCAAAAAAATTTAATTCTTACATCCACCACCCGCCCAATAACTCTGAAATCAACCTTGCTGTCTTTATGAATGGTGATGTCTGGATATTTATCATTCATAGATTTCAAAACGATCTCGGTTTCATGGTCCCAGAAGAATTTTATTGATGTCTCTCCGTTTACATATACAACGCATGTAGATCCATTATCACTGCGCACTTCCGGGTCTACGATGGCAATGTCACCAGGCATGATGCGAGGGAGCATACTGTCACCCTCGACTCGTAGGCCGAAAGCGTGCGGTCCTGTTTTTACATAGGAGTAAACCGGTTCTCCATCGCCCGACACTCCGACCGGCCAGTGATTAGCAGCTTCCGCAAATTCCCCGGCATGAATCCAGGAAATGACGGGGATAAGGCGGGGTTGGAGGGTGGGGATGGGAATGGTCTTTAAAAGGCCGAGGGCTTTTATTACCTTGTCATGATTGGCCCCACTCATGCCACGGCCCCCTTTTAGAGAGCGGCTGATAGTGGCTTCGGAAACGCCGGATTCTTTGGATAAGCGTGAGGCATTCCACCCCAATAATGCCATGGCATCTTGAATAACTTTCACAAACGGAAAATCTTCTTGCTTTTTATCTTGCACATCTGTAATATCGTCTTCCATGAACATCCTTAAAAAATATTTAGATGAAAAAGCAATGACGGTTACGGACTTTTCGAAAGTTTCCGAACTGTCCGTTCCTACCGTATGGCGGTACGTGAACGGAAAATCCAGGCCTTGCGCAGCAAATGCCCTCCTGATCGATGAGGCGACCGCTGGTGCCGTCCCATTCCGGGCCTGGTATCCAGACGTAAAATAGGGTTCCGCTGACGCACCACGCCCTGTCGCATATCGAATGCTTCTTTTTGTACTTTTTTTGAGAGGTTGTCAACATATTCCGTTTCCGAATGAAGGGAAAAGCCATGCAGTTTTTTCACAACTCCATCCTCTCAAAAAGCAAATTCAAACGCTATCAAATTGTTTTGGAAGGTATTGACTATGAGTGAACATGGCGTCATCCGGGCAATCATTCACGAAGCAATAAGAATAAAATTCAAGCAGGCTACCGTGGCTTCCGAGGCCGAAATAGACGGATCTGTTCTGTCTAAGTTTTTGGCAGGTGAAGGTGCGATGAAACTGGACTCTCTGGAAAAAATCTTCGAAATGGCCGGCGTCATCGTAATCACCAAGCAGGAACACGCCGACAACGAAGCCATGCTCAGGGGATTCTCCCGCAGGTTGCTGAAGACATGACCGACAACGATCTCAAAGTTAAATGCGTCCCAAGACACGCCCTTTTTTTGGAAGAGCTATTCGAGAAGCAGCGAAACGGCGGCCGGGATTATTGCGTCATCCAACGCCGGATGTTCCCATGACGAGAATGGATATTACTTCATCCGGGATGGAAAGCGCTGTGCACTTTGAAAAGGGCGGATAGGGCAGATCACCCGACAAGGACGGTATCCGACGCCGTCCTTCCGCCTCAAATAAAGTCGGCCAGGACTGAGCTGGTCGGAGGCAGTAAAAATGAGAGCGCGAAATATTAAGCCAGGGTTCTTCAAAAACGATGTTTTGGCCGAGTGTGGACCACTGGCTCGCATACTTTTTGCCGGTTTGTGGTGCATGGCAGACCGAGAGGGCCGTCTTGAGTATCGGCCAAAAAAAATCAAGGCTGAAATCCTCCCATATGACAATTGCAATATCGAAAAACTGGTTGACGAATTATCGGCAAGAGGCTTTGTGGGTTTATACAGTGTAAATGGAGAAAATTACTTGAATATTATAAACTTTGCAAAGCACCAGTTTTGTCATGTACGGGAACAGGCAAGTTCGCTGCCGGCACCAGACGAGCACCAGTCAAGCACCAGTCAAGCACCGGAAGAGCACAGGTCGAATCCGCCTGAATCCCCCATACCCCATACTGAATCCCCCATCCCCCATATTGATAATACCGAAAAAGTTGCAAGCACGAGTCCAAAACCTCAGCAGAAAACTAAATTCCTCGATTCTGTTCTTCTTACAGACCAGGAATATCAAAAACTGATTCTGAAGTACGGGAGAGATCCTACAGAGAAAGCCATCGAGATACTAAACAACGGCATCATGTCGAAAGGCTATAAATATAAATCACATTATCACACGCTTATCGGCTGGCCCATGAAGGAGGCGCGAGGAAATGGAAACGGCAACGGATTTACGAGAAGCCCAGGACCGGTTGTTAAAAAGACGGGAAATGCTGAAAGTGATGGACAACCATACCCGGCAGATCGGGAGTACTGATTTTCAGGCTATCGCCGAACGGTGTATGGCTATGTCACGGGGCAGGGGCGAAAACGTGATTCCTTTTCGTGAAGAGAGAAGTCATTCCGAAGAGCCTAAGCCAGAACCAGAAAAAACCCTGCCTCTCTCCTACCTGGGCGTTCCTAAACTCTACAGTGCATGCAAGTTTGATACATTCCAGGGGAATGAAAAACTGGTGACAGCCCTTGGGGCGATTGCGAGAGGGGATACCCATGTCGTACTGCGAGGGAATACTGGATGTGGGAAAACACATCTCGCTGTAGCAATGATCCGGGATCTGAATATATTCAAGGCGCTTTATATTACTGTGCCTGACCTGCTCTTAAAAATAAGATCTTCGTTCAATGGCGGGCCGGAATCTGAAGATGAAATAATCGGGAAGTATTCAGAAATTCAAGCTCTTGTTCTTGATGACCTTGGGGCGGAAAAAGTATCTGAATTTGCAATCACGACGCTCTACATCATTCTCGATCGGCGTATTCGGGAGTGCCGAAAAACAATCATCACAACAAATCTAAGTAAGGAGGAAATTGATGAGACGTTCGGGGCGAGAATTGCCTCACGACTCGCCGGTATGGAAAATATCAAAATCAATATGCCGGATTACAGGAAAAACCGACTATGAGTTCAAAAGCCAAAGGCGATTGTCATAAAATCATCCGGTAAAATGTACGCCGATCTCCTGGCGGTGGAATCGGTTGTCCGGTTTATCTTCAAGGTGGTTTGGGCCGGGCGTAGAGGGCTGAAGATTGAGGAACAGAGGGGAGGGGATGATGGAAGTAGCAACATTTCAAGGCGCAAAGCGCCTAGAAGAGCTGGAGGTTGTTATCAAGCGGGACCTGGGATCCTTCTATGAGGTTGGTAGGGCGCTAAAAGAGATCCGGGATGATGAGCTTTATAAGCTCAAGAAAGGTGGCGATTATAAAACATTCGAGGAATACGCCAGATCGATTTGGGATATGGCAAGACAAACGGCCCATCAATACATAGCTGCCTTTAAGGTTGTACAAAATGTCCGCTTGGGCGGTCAAAAAAACATCGTCCCTGCAAACGAAAAACAATGCCGTCCACTTACCAGGTTGACAACTGACAAACAGATCGAGGCATGGCAGCAGGTTATTGACATGGCACCGGATGGAAAGATCACCGGTCCATTAGTCTACAGGATCGTCAAAGATATGCTGCCTCCGAAACCATCAAAACCGAGTTTTGTGCCGTCTCCATCGACACCAGAATCACCGATACCAGGAGACGCATATTACTTCGTAAACATGGCGATATCCCAACTCGAACGCATCAGGGGTGATGATCCACTAAGAGTGGATGCTTACGGTAGGCTGAAGGAATGGATGGTCCAACATAACTAAGGGAGGGGATGAGATGCGATTAGCCGGAAAGGTATTTGAAGATGATAATTATCGTGCATTCGAGCTGTTGGCATTTAACAGGAATGTCAAGAAAATCAAAAATCTGATTCGCAGCATGAAAAAGCATGGGTGGATAAACGCTTATCCGATGAATGTAAGTCAGAACGGAAGCGGTAAATTCATCATAAAAGATGGGCACCACCGCTTCGAGGTTGCGAAAATGCTGGGTATTCCTGTTAAGTTCATAATTTGCAATGACGAATCTACTGTGTACGAATTGGATCAGCCAGTGAACAAATGGACATTGGAGGACCATCTCGTTTCCTACGACCGAAGCGGAAAACCCGATTACTCTCGGGTTCGCGATTACTGCGAGAGGACCGGCATAGGGGTCATCGATGCGACAGCAATGCTGGTAGGTAATTCGGCCGGGACCACGAGTCACGCTAAAAGTTTCAAAGAGGGTAACTTTGAGGTTACCGATACCACGAACGCTAATATTGTGGCCGACATTGTCCTTCATTGCAAAAAGAAGGGGATCAAATGGGCGCATACTCACAACTTTGTCATGGCCCTGTCACGGGTGGTATGGCTCCCCGAGTTTTCTGCTACGCGATTCAAGGCCAAGGTTACCTCCTTCACTTATCTGGTCGAGAAGCAGCCACACAATGGGGCATATTTGGAGATGATTGAAAAGATTTACAACTTTAAGTCCTCAGAGAAGGTGCCATTGAAGTTTCCTGCAGAATTGGCTGCGAAAGGGCGGGCCGCTGCATAACGACGGGAGGAAAAAGCCCATGGAAAGACATCTGGTTAAATCGTCGAACGTGGAGTCGGTTGGTTACGATTTGGAAGAGAAGATGCTTGAGGTAAAATTCAAATCAGGCGGAGTTTACCAGTACAAGGGAGTGCAGCCGGAAATGTACACCGATCTACTGGCAGCAGAATCAGTTGGTCGATTCGTCTCTCAGGTGGTCCGGGCCGGGCGGAAGGGTCTGAGGATCGAAGAGGAGAAAGACCAATGAAGACAAGAAGGAAAACCCTTGAAGTAATTGAAGACAGGATAGGCGAGGGTATTAGAAAGGAGTATCCGAAATATATGGCAGACCGATGGCGGCGGAGTAATCGGAAAAGGCTACAGGTCTGTAGATACGGCGCTGATGAATTCTTTTCCCTTCCAGCCAAGGAACAAACGAAGGTTTACAATGCGTTAAAGGATGCAATGACGTGGTTGTCTCAGGATATGAAGGTTATTGAGGCAAAGATGCATATCCGCCAGCGGAAGCACAGGGATGACGTGAAGCGTGAAGCAATCAGGTTGCAGAATGCCTACGGAGACTCAGCGGCGGCAGGGGCGCGAAAAAATGCCTACATGAAAGAGGCGAACGGCATGAGGGTGGAACGGCAGGCTGTCCTGATGAAGCTGGAGGCTATCTACACAGCCATTACTCGGATCTGGGATCTTAATTACAGGGATGAGAAAACGCCTCCACAAGATGTGAATGCTATTGATTGCCAGTTCAAGGAACTCATCGGTCAGCTTCGCAAGGACCCGGAAAGGCTTTAAAATGAAAAAGTTAAAGATAGCAATAGGGCAGAACTGGATCATCCGTAGCCCGCACGAGAGTAAGCTGTTCTGGTCCATGCAAATAGTTGCCAGGATAAAGTATGGCAGGGAGTACCTTTTTGTTGCCATGAAATATAATATCTCTCCCTGTGAACACAGTCTGTTTCTATTTGATGAATATGGCCACTTAAGGGGCGATGACGACGATTGGGGAGGGTTAAACTTTTACTTATCCGAACGGTCAAGATCAAAACATTCATGGTTGGAGGCTCTTAATGGGTAAAAGCCTTGTCGGGAAGAAAGAGATTACTGCATACGTTCGACGGTCGTGGATGACTATCCGGCGATGGATCGTTGATGACAATTTCCCTGCCAGGAAAATCGATGGTGTATGGGAGTCAGACACCGCCCTGGTGGATGACTGGAAAAGGACCAAAATAATATCCTGTCAATAGTAAAACATTACACTTCTGAGTATCGTAGCTGGTCATAGCTGGTCATACGCGACTAACCCCTCAAATCGCCCCTTATACTGGGGCCATGAAAGCAACCACTCCCACCAAAGCAGTCAGAAAATCAAAACCTAAACAAAGAGGGAAGGCCAAGTCATGCGCCATAATTGTCAAAACCTGTAAGAAATATGTCTCAAACATGGCAAAATCTGCCTCAAATCTGTCGGAATCTATATTAAACCTGAAATTATCTGCAAAACAGCAGCTTTTTATCCTCGAATACTTAGTGGACAAAAACGCCACTCAGGCTGCGATCAGGGCGGGTTACAGCAAGAGGACGGCGGGAGCGATCGGGACGGAACACCTTCATAAACCTCATATCCGTGCAGCGATCGACGCTGAGATTGAAAAGCAGAAGGCGCGTATCACCTTCACCGCCGATCAAGTCTTGGAAGAGCTGGCTCGTGTTGGCTTCTCCGACATGAAGGATTTCATCAAGATCGATGAAAGCGGTTTGGTGCAGGCAATACCATTGGAGACCTTGGCTGAGGGAAAAAGCCGGATAATCAAGAAGGTCAAGGAGAAGCGCGTCATCCGGAGTACCAAGGGCTCCGATGATAACCCGGATGGTGATCAGATCCTCGACGCCACATTCGAGTTTGAGCTCTGCGACAAGGTGAAGAGCTTGGAGCTATTAGCGCGGCACCTGGGGCTCCTGCATGACAAGACCGAGATCGATCTCAAGCAACCGGTCCAAATAACGATCAAGAAGTTCTGCAGCCGGAAGACGGCAAAGGATAACAATGGGAGTGGAACTGCCTCATAACGGATGGGAACCCCGTGACGATCAGATGACCCTCTGGGATTACCTGGAGAATGGTGGCAAGCGTGCCGTCGAGGTCGCACATCGTCGTTGGGGCAAGGACGACATCGCCCTTCACTTCACTGCAACTGCATCGCAGGAGCGTGTCGGAAACTACTGGCACATGCTCCCCCAGTTCAATCAGTGCCGCAAGGCGATCTGGGAAGCTGTCAACCCGCGAACAGGTATGAAGAGGATCGACGAGGCATTCCCGATGGAGATGAGAACCTCGACGCGATCAACCGATATGTACATCGGCCTCGTGGGTGGCTCTTCCTGGCAGCTCGTGGGCTCCGACAATTACAACGCCCTGGTCGGATCCCCGCCGATCGGCATCGTCTTTTCCGAGTACGCCCTCAGCGACCCCCGTTCATGGGCTTACCTTTCCCCTATCCTTGAAGAGAACGGCGGATGGGCGGCGTTCATCAGCACCTCCCGCGGCAACAACCACCTGAAAAAGATGCTGGATTTCGCCCGCATCACACCAGGTTGGTTCGCGCAAGTCCTGACCGCAGACGATACCCCTGTCTTCACCAAGGTGAAGCTGGAGGAGATCCGGGCCGAAATGGTCGGAACGTTTGGCGAAGAGATGGGCGAGGCCATGTTTCAGCAGGAGTATTTCTGCTCTTTCCAGGGTGCGGTCATGGGAGCGTACTACGGCAAACAGATGGCCCTGGCTCGAAAGGAAGGTCGAATTACCCATGTGCCCTACGAAACAGGGGCCGAGGTCTACACCTTTTGGGATCTGGGTGTGGATGACTCCATGACGATCTGGTTCGCGCAATTCATCGGCAAAGAGACCAGGCTCATTGACTACTACGAGAACAGCGGTATGGGCCTGGCTCACTATGCCAAGGTCCTGAAAGAAAAGCCCTATGTTTACGGTGATCACTACATGCCCCACGACGCGGCAGTGCGTGAGATGTCCGCCGGCGAGCACGCGAAGTCCAGGGTCGAGGTCGCCGAAGAGCTGGGAATAAAGCCAATTATCGTTGTTGAGCGTCCACGGAACACGGACGCTGTCATGAATGGCATCGAGGGCGTCAGGAATGCCCTTGGCTCGTGCTGGTTCGATGAGCGCAAGTGCGCCACTGGGATATCGGCTTTGGAAGGCTACAGGGCAGAATACGACGAGGAAAAGAAGATTCTCAGAAGGACGCCGCTGCATGACCACTGCTCGCACGGGGCTGATGGATTCAGGACATTCGCTGTCGGGTACAGGGCAAAGCAGATCAGTAAGCCTTACAACAGACAAGTAACATCAGGGTGGGCCGCATGACGCAGACCGTACCATTCCCACGCAAGTGGATTGAAACTTTCGATGAGACGGAGCTGGAACGCCTGGCAATCATGACTGTTGACGGTGGTCTGACAGATGCCGAGGCGCTTAACGAAAGTAGATTGTGGGACAAATTGCCGAGGTCTGACGCATGAATTTGGTCAACCGAGCATATGGGTACTGCAAGGGATCGCCTGTCATGGTTCTGAGACCAGCAATGCGGGACAACCGCAAGCGATTCATCATCAAACTTGATGACCTCTGGAAGTACAGCGAAATGCACAACGAGCACTTCGAGTCGTTCATTGCCAATAAGATCATTCAGATATGCAGGTTGTTCGACATCACGGTGCCGAAGGGTGAGCACGCATTCGCCCAGGTCATGGTCTCGATAAGCACAGTGATCATGGATGGAATCGATGACCTGGTGAAGATGGCTCCATACCAAACAGGTCACGATGACCCCAATACGGTGATCGACATGCAGCAGCCGGGCGATATGCCTGACATCAGGGTAGGGATGATGCCTTCATGAGCGAACGATCTCAAAGAATCGAAAACGTGAGGCAAGTTGAGGAATACACTCCTCGCGATTTCGATGTTGACGAACACCTTGAAGAGCTGGGGCTCGAAGGTCCACCGAAGACCATTCACCCACTCGACAAGGAGGATGTTCGCAAACGCTTCGCGAAGGTGTCGTCGTGGTTCGCCCAGGAAAGGGTGCGACAGGTCGATTTCCGGCGTGAGTCGATGATTGATCATGAGTTCTATGATGGCCCCGGACAGTGGACGCAAGAGGAGATGAACGTCCTGGCCAGGAGGGGACAGGTCCCCATCACCTTCAACCAGGTAAAACCCACGGTCGATTGGGTGCTCGGGACGGAGAAGAAGATCCGGGTTGACTATCGCATCCTTCCCAGGGGCGAAGAGGACGCCAAGAACGCGGAGATGAAGACGAAGCTCTTCAAGTACGTTTCAGACGCCAACAACGCGGGATTCAAGAGATCGAAGTCATTCGCGGATGCAGTCCTGGCTGGGGTAGGGTGGATCGATCACGGAATCAACGCGGACCCGGACAACGAGCCCTTGACTGTCGGTTACGAAGACTGGCGGAACGTCTGGTACGACACGCTGGGGCTAGAAGATGACCTTTCCGACGGCCGGTACATCTTCAGGGGCAAGTGGGTGGATGAGGATGTGGCATGTGCCATGTTCCCGGACAGGGCGGACGTTATCCACGCTGCTGTTATATCGAATGATCAGGGATTCGGGTATGACGTGTTTTCCGAGATGCTGGATCCGGCGTTCGATCCCAAGATGGCAGGAGGTCTTTCCCAAGGTTCGACAGGGGTGAGCCCTCAGTACACCGGGTTCTTTGGGTACATTGGCACCCAGACCTCCGTAGAATCGAGGGACCGGGTGTTTCTGGTCGAGTGCCAGTATCGCACGCCGGCCAAGAAGAAGATATTGCGCGGCAAGGAGTTGGGAACGCTCCAGGGGATCACCTTCAATGAGAGTAACGAGGATCATCTGAAGCTGGTGAAGATGGGTATCGGGCAAGCGGTCGATTCAGTGCAGATGGAATCCCGGCAGATGATCTTCACGGGCGACTCCGTCTTGCAGGACGGTGAATCGCCGTATCGGCATAAGCGTTTCTCCCTGGTGCCGATCTGGGGGTTCAAGCGTAAGAAGGACGGTACGCCCTACGGCATCGTCCGGAACCTCAGAGACCCGCAGAAGGATCTGAACAAACGCAGGTCAAAGGCACTCTATCTCCTGTCTGCCAACCGTGTGGTGGCTGACGATGACGCGATCAAAGAAACGGACCAGAGCTGGGATGACATCGTCCAGGAAGCAAACCGCCCTGATGGGTTGATCAAGGTCTATCCTAAGAGTCAACGCGGAATAGAGATTCAGAACGAGACCCAGTTAGCTACTGAGCACGTCGCCCTTATGACCCAGGATGAAAAGTACATCCAGAGCGCGTCTGGAGTGACTGATGAACTGATGGGCCGGGACACAAACGCTGTGTCGGGGAAGGCGATCAGGGCACGTCAGGAGCAGGGCGGAGTCGTGACGACAGCCTTCTTCGACAACAACCGGCTGGCCTTCAAGATATCCGGCGAGATCATTTTATCGATGATCGAGCAGCTCTACACTGAAGAAAAGAAGATCCGGATCACCGGGGGCGAGAACGGCAAGACGCCCGAGTTCCTTGAGATCAACAAATATAACCCGGAGACGGATGAGATCATCGGCGACATCACGGCAAGTCAGGCTGATTTTGTGATTTCCGAGCAGGATTACTCCGCGACGATCCGGGAGGCCATGTTCGCGTCAATGACCGAGATCCTCAAAACCCTGCAGCCAGAAGCGGCGATACAAGTCATTGACCTATGGTTTGAACTGTCCGACCTCCCCGGCAAGGAGAAGTTCGTCGATCGGTTCAGGGCAATCACCGGCCAGCGGGGAACGGATGCCGAGCCCACGCCCGAAGAGGCGGCGGCAGACAAGGCCAAGGCAGACGCAGCGACGCAAGCGGCAGAGGCTCAGAACCAAATCCTTCAGGTGCAACTTGAAGGAGAGAAGGCGAAGGTCTTAAAGCTTGAACAGGAGGCCCAACTTATTGCCGCGAAGATCAAGACCGAGTCGGTCAACCAGCAGGTGAGTGCCGCGGGTGTCGATTATGACAAGGAAAAGCTCCGGATGGAGAAGGCGAGCACATTGCACACGATCGAGCAGGGTGAGCACCAGAGGACCATGCAGACACGCGACCAGAACGCGAAGGAAGAGCAGACAGCCCATGGGATGATGATGACCGAGAAGAACGCGGAGCATACCGCGAATCAGGCGGAGCATCAGAAGACGATGGACGTGAAGCGTTTGGCCTTGGACGAGAAATTAGTCAAGGCGAAGGACAAGCCAAACGGGTCAGTCGAAAGGGGACTGAAGAGCAACAACCATAAGAAGTAAGGGCGGTAATTAAAAAATCAGGGTTCCCCGGACGGTAGGCATACTGAAAGGGGACGTAAGAACAAACGAACGGCAGCCGGATAGGGCTATCCCTCTATCTCGCTGCCGTTTTTTTGTTGCCCGAATCAACCCGAGACGAAGAGGGAGGAGATTATGGGAAAGATCACGGAAGACGAGCTGGCGATGCTGAGCCCTGAAGAGCGAGAGGCCCTTGAAGGGGAAACGGAGAACAAGAGCACAGAGGAAATCAAGGCTGAAGAGGAGGCCGCCGCCGCTGCCAAGGCGAAGGAAGAGGGGGCAGGGGAAGCGAAGCGGACGGTCGAGAATAAGACAATCGAAAATAAGACGGTCGAGGAGAAGACTGAAGAGGAAACGGCGGCGGAGTCGGCGGAAGCTGAAAAACTCGAAAATGAGGCCAAAGCCAAGGCTAATGCAGACGCGGAAGAGGCAGCAGCAGTCCAGGCAGCCAAAGAGGCGGCAGATCTGGAGGAAGCGCAGAAGGCCGAAGAGGCCGCCACCGCAGCGACCGTCATTGTACCTAAAAATGAACCTGTTTTCATTCTGGAGGCCGAGAAAAAGCACGGCACCAGGGAGGAAATCGAAGCCAAGATGTCGGCGCTGGACACGAAGTTTGAGGATGGGGACATCACCCTGGCTGCATACAACAAGGAACGCGCCGAGTACGTCGAATCGCTTACTGAAATGAAGATGTTCGACAAGATCAACGCCCAGGTCCAGAAGGCGGCAGCCGAAAAGGGATGGAAGGATGCCCAGGCCGATTTTTTCAAAACCAACGCAGAGTATTCGACGGAGCGGATCAAGAACGTAGCCTTTGTGGACGCCGTCAACCGGCTTCTGGCCACCGACGAGTCGAAGCAGATGACCGATGCCCAGATTTTCGAGGCCGCAAAGAAGGAATGCGACGCGGTTTTCCACCCAGTCGAATCGCCCAAGGCGGAAGCAGAAAAGGACAGTGCTGTGTCCAGCGAAGAGAAACGGAAGGCTATCGAGGCCGCAGAGGAGAAGCGCACGGCTATCGAAGCCGCGAAGAAGGCGGAAGCCGAGCGGGCCGCTGCGGTCAAGACACTTGCCAAGGTTCCGGTATCGGAAGGGAATCAGGGATACGACAAGTACGACGCGATTGATAAGCTCACTGGGGAAGCCTACGAGAACGCAGTCGCCAAAATGAGCGATGCAGAGCGGGCTATCTACGCAGCCCGTTCATAAAAACAGAAGTGTCCCACGTTCTGGTTCAAACATAGCCAGCCCGATGACCGGGAAGTGATGGGGGAAATGGAGAGACGTTGAAACACAAAAACATTTTCTATCACTTTTAGGAGGATACGCAATGGGACAGACAATCATCGGTGTAAACGACCCCAAGGCCGTCAAGAAGTATTCGGCATTCCTTGCGGTTGACGTGGCGCGGGATTCTTATTTTTCCCGCAAGTTCATGGGTGCGGAAGGCTCCAGTATGCCTATCCAGGTCGTAAAAGACCTCGAAAGCACGGCGGGAGACAAGGTTTCCTTCGACCTCGTTATGCAGTTGAAAATGCAACCTGTGGAAGGGGACACTCCCCTGACCGGGAAAGAAGAGGACCTGAAGTTCTACTCCGACGACGTGATGATCAATCAGATGCGCGGTGGGGTGAACACAGGCGGCAGGATGACCCAGAAACGGACGATCCACCAGCTTCGTGAGATCGCTCGCGTAAGGCAGTCTGAATGGTGGAGCAGGGTGTTCGATGAGTTGTTTTTCATGTACCTGTCCGGGCTCCGCGGGTCCAATGCGGACTACATCTTCCCGACCAGTTACACCGGTTTCGCGGGCAATGCTTTCAACGCCCCTGACACGGAGCACCTTCTGATGCCCGGCACGACCACGAAGGCGACCCTGACCTCGGGTGACAAGATCACCCTGGCCCTCATCGACAAGGCCGTGGCAATGGTCTCGATGATGGGAGGCGGGACCGGAGGGACCCCCAAGATTCAGCCAATCCTCATCAACGGCGAGAAGCACTTCGTCCTCTTGATGAACCCTTGGCAGGTGTTCGACCTCCGGGCGACGACGGGCGGCGCCGGATGGCTCGACATTCAGAAGGCGGCGGCAGCGGCAGAAGGGCGTAAAAACCCCATCTTCCAGGGTGGGCTCGGGATGTACAACAACGTGGTTCTGCATGAGCACCAGGCGGTCATCCGTATGGCCGACTACGGGAACCCCGCGACCGTTGAGGCGGCACGGGCTTTGTTCATGGGCGTCCAGGCGGCAGTGATCGCATTCGGCTCCAAGGGCAATGGTCTACGCTTCGGCTGGTACGAAGAGGAGAGAGACAGCGGAAACCAGGTCGTGATCAGCACGCATTCGATCTTCGGAATCTCCAAGGTGCAGTTCAACGCCAAGGATTTCGGGATCATGGCAATCGATACAGCCGCCAAGCAGCCGGTTGGGTAACAGGGGATCACAGGCATGACAATGGGGGAGACAGATCTCCTCCTTCAGTAAAGGAAAAGGAGACACGACTATGTTGAAATCGACAAATGTAGCAGGTGCCCGTCCTGCGGTTTACCCGGACGAGGCTGGCAAGGTTTTGGTGAGCGACGGCACTTATGAAATCACCGCCGCTCTGAACGTGGACGAGCAGACCATCGCACTGTGCTCGCTCCCTGCTGGGTGCATCCCTCTGGACTTCACCCTGATTGTGGACGACCTCGACTCCGGTACCCCTGCAATCGTTGTGGATGGCGGCGGAATCAATGCGGCTGAGGACGCAGTTGATCGAATCATGATCTCGGCATCTACCGTGGCCCAGGCGGGCGGGGTTGCCCGTTCGACTCTGTTTCCGATGGTGGCCCCCGTCGAGACTGAAACACTGTTCGGGATGCACATCACCACGGCAGCGGGAACAGCCGTAGCAGGGACCATTCGTGGGATTCTGACGTACCGCGCTGAGGAGTACGGCGGCTAAAAGGGTCCATACGACCCCGTAGGCGTGGCGGTAGGGGTGCCCCCTTTCTCACTCCACCGTCACGGCCTACAAACATGGGAGGGTTCATGCAGGTTCAATTGTTGGTCGAGAGAGACCAGAACGAGTGCATCGTCAACCTGGCGGGGACGGCCTATAAGTTCAAGCGAAACGATCATGGGCACCTTGTCAGTGATATCACGGACCATGATGATATCAAATGGGTGTCCGATCCGCACAATAAGACTGCGTTCAAGGTGTATATCGACCCGAAAAAAAAGATCCTTGATGAAGTGATCGATGAAGCAGTGCCTGTTGCCGATAAGCCGGAAGCAGAGCAGGAAGCAGATCAGGGGCAAACTGACGTTAAACCCGACACAGATGCCAGCGATGCCCCGGAACTTCCCCGTTATCCAAAGAAGGGGTCGAAGAGACCGCCGAAGAGGAGCAAACGCTGATGGAAGTGGATGCAATCGTTACAGAGGTGGGGGGGATAGTCCAGGACGCGACTTATGACGAGACCTGGATCATCGGAAAGTTCAACGAAGCCCTGACGCTGGTGGCTACGTTGTGCCGGATCCCTGGCCTTCAGACAACCGCGCCGGTCGAGGCGGCTATAGCAGCGATTACAGCAGCTCTTCCGAAAACATACCTGCATGACCTTTACCTCGTGACGACACCGACGTACCCACAGGGCATTCTGATTGCCCCGAACATTAAGGAATTGAAGACGAATTCCAATGACACACAAACAGGCCCCGTGCAGATTATCTGCCTTGATGGGAAGATCCTGAACTTCAGGCCTATCCCGGCAGCTACTGAGAATATGACGCTTCATTTCTACGGAAAACCGAAGGAGCTGGCAGCCGGGGACGTCTTTCCCGACTACATTCCGGAGATTCTTCACAAGGAAATCTTCCAGAATTACGCTCTCAAAGAAGCATACCTGCAGATCGAGGACGGGCTCGACGGCGTAATGCCAAACACGCAAAAATACGGCGGTCTGGCCGCAAACGGGATTGCCGCTCTGATTGCTTTCTACCCGAACGCACCGAAGGCAAGAGCGAATGTCCAACGGACACGGCTGGATTTCTGATGAAACCTTTAACGATCAGGGGATTCAAAGGCATGAATAACGTACTCGCAGAAGGCGGATTTTCAGGTCATGAGGATGGAACGATGACAGCGATCCCGAGGGTCATTCTGAACGCCGATGTCACGGCAGAGGAGCGGCTTAAGAAGCGGGGCGGATATCGGCTCCTGGCCAACCTTCCAAATGCACACAGCGCCTGGGGTACAAGGCATGTCTTGCTGGCTGCAGCGGAAGGCCGACTCTACCGATTCTATCCTGATGGGTCAAAGGTCAACCTTTGCGCTTTGCCCGGCCCCTTCGAGGAGAAACTCTTCTATGCAGCGGTGGACGATAAAATCTACATCTCAAGCCGCCACTGGATGGGAATCCTCGATCCGGCACAAAACACGGTGAGTTCGTGGGGAATCCCGGTCCCGGAGCAGCCGGTCCTTGCGGTGATCAACGGCACCGGAGCGCTGACGGCCGGCCGGTACCAGATCTGTTACACGAACATCGTCGAGGGGCAGGTCGGTGGGAACGGTATGATCGCCGAGATTGACATCCTGACTGACAACTCTTCGATATCGCTACTCAACAAAACAGCTGGTGTCATCGCCTGGGCGACAGACCCGGACGGGAGCACCTTCTATCGAGCAGCGTGCGAGCAAGCGTTGATCACCGACATCGAGACGATGGAACCACTCCCGACCTTTCTTTGCGGTCCCCCAAGCCCCATGCAATTCATCCGTCGGGCGTTTGGTCGCCTCTGGGGGGCAGTGGGCAATCGGCTGATTTACAGCGAGCCCTATCGATACGACCTCTTTAAATCCACGAACGAGTTCACGTTTCCTGGGGATATCCTGCTGATTGCATTTGTGGACGGGGGGATCTATGTCGGGTTCGATGACCGGACCATCTTTCTTCCCGGAACGGAGCCGAGCGGGATGCGGGAGGTCCATGTCGGGGCAGGGGTGGCGCGAAATATTCTCGCCTACTGCAACAACGTGCCGGATATGGGCAATAACGTCCCGGTCTGGGTATCAAAAGAAGGCCTGATGGCAGGCGGGCATAGTGGTGCGCTCACCGAGATTACGAAGGACCGGGTCCAGTTCCCAGCCGTACAGGAAGGGGCTGCGGTGTCCCGGACTGTCAACGGGCAGGAGCAGTATTTGACGAGCTTTAAGCAGGAACGTCCTCGCGGAAGCGGGGTCGGTTTTGGTGACTCGACGACTTGCGAGGTCGTGCGAAACGGGAAAGTAATTTAAGCAATCGTAGTAGGGGTTTCTCTGAAGGGTGGCCACCCGGAGGGGAACGCAAGAGAGAAACAAGGGCGGCATGCTGGTGCCAGCACATCAGCGTTGTCGCCCTTTTTCTTTGCCCCGAGCAACCACACAACAAGGAGGATTACACAATGGACAGAATTAAGGGTTTTATCGCGATGGTCTGGTTGATGGTCACGGCACTCTTTTTGAGACTGAAAAAAGGGACGTGGGATGACATTATTTTCGAGGGCAAGGTGACATTTGAGCATTGGCGCGACGGTGTCCTGCTCTATACGGAGACTGGTACAAACACCTTCACGACCGAGGGTATGGCCAAGCTCCTGAACATCATGTTCCATGACATCTCCAAGGCCGCGTCGCACATCTGGTACGTCGGTATCTTCAAGAACAACATCACCCCGGCCCTGGCCGACACGGGAGCGAAGCTGGGATCCGGCAACGCCTATGGCGAGTGCCAGGATGCGGACTATGACAACCCGTTGACCAACCGGCCCGCGTACACCACGGAAGATACGACCACCGCGGTCATCACGAACGTCAACGCCAAGGCGCACTTCGTCATGAATGCATCGATTACCGTTTATGGGGCCTTCCTCGTTGACACAGCGGCGAAGACCAGCGCAGCGGGCACCCTGATGTGCGCCAAACGGTTCGGGACCCCCCGTGCCGTCATCGCCGATGATGAAATCTATGTAACGTACCAGATCACCTGCACCACGAGCTAATCACTCGCTACTGAGTGATCTTCCCGTAGGGTTTCGGCCTTACGGGAAGATCATCACCAAAGGGCAAAAGAGTAGAGGGCGAATATGTTCAGCTCACATGCAGTAATCAACCTGGAGGGGTGGGAAGGTGCAACCTTCTATCAGGAATTCACCTGGGAGACGGGAGACCCGGCTGAACCAGTGGATCTGACTGACGTGACTGCCAGGATGCAGGTAAGGGCGGATGTTGCGGACGATGATCCTGTCTTCGATCTCACGACCGAAAACGGCGGGATCATCATTCTGTCTCCAGCGACGGATGGAAAGTACGCCATATTGATCACCCCCACCCAGACTTTGGGAATATGCCCGGATCACGAAAAGCGATCCCTCGTCTACGATCTATTCTTTGACCATGGGACCGACAACGATACGGGTATGCAGCAGAGGGGAAAATTCACGTTCAATCCCGCAGTCACGAGGGCCGAGTGATGAGAACCACAATCGTCACGACCATCCGGGTTCCAACCGTTGTAAAGGGAGCGCCGGTGCCGACCGTTGTTACAAACGCCTCGGCTTCGGTCACAGGAGGAGCGGTTGCGACAACCACCCCAGTTCCTACCGTTGTCAAAGGGGCGCCCGTGCCGGTCGTTATTCGCGACCCTGGCCCTCCTGACGCGATAAGGAGCGTATCCCCGCCTGGTGGGTACAAGATAACGAACATCAGGATGGGATCGGATAAAAAAGTAGTTATTACATATGATTCTACCCCAGTGTCATAAGGAGACGACATGGAACTCTGGAACCGACTTCGATATGTGTTGAGCCCTCAATTTGATCTTTACGAGCAGGTAGCCAAGGTTGTTCGGGGCAATGTCGCCGACATAGGCTTTGGGACAGGCTTTGGGGCGCACCTGTTGACCATGAACGCGCAGACCGTGACCGGATATGAATTAGACGAGTGCGGCATAAGGTTCGCTCAGAAGGTCTTCCCCATTCCGAAACTTAGCTTCAAATACGGGGATATCTCAAAGGGGATCGATGAAGGACCTTACGATTTCATCATCATGATCGACATCATTGAGCATATCAAACACGACAAACAAGCCCTTTTAAACGTCAAGAGGATGATGGCCAAGAACGGCTCCCTGATCCTTTCCACACCCAATCGGCTGAGCCGATATCGGAAGGCGGATACACACGTCCGAGAGTACGCCCCGAAAGAGTTTGAGGGAATACTCAAGACGGCTTTCGTAAGTGTCAGCCTGCGAACATATACACTGGAACCGCTGGTTTCAGGCTACGAAAACCCTATGGTAGCCGTCTGCCGGAATGACGAATAGACCGTAGGTGCCCGACTCTAAGAGAGGAGGACAAGAAAATGGCTGGATTTTTAAGTGTAAGTTTCGACCCTGCGCAGATCAGCGATGCCCATAGCGCTGCGACGGCAGCTCTTGCAGCGGCAAGTGATGCCCATAGCAACGCGTCGGCAGCGATGGCTGCAGCGGCGAGTGCCGTGAGCGCGATAGCGGCACATTCCTCGGCGTGGGGTGTAGGCGCGTCCAAAGCGGCAGTGGCTTCGGCTGCTGCGGTTCATGCGCATTCCGTAGCCAATGCGGCGGCTTCTCAGGTCGTTATTGCTCAGTCTGCGGCAAGCGATGCTCAGAGTGCGGCAGCGGCGTTGGCTGCAGGAGCTTCGGCAGGGCTGGCGGCGAAGGGCCGTCTGTCGAGCGCGGTCTTCACAGACCCCGGTGTCAATTCGAGGGCTGTCAAGAACATCGTTTACACGTCGGCAGGGCTCATCAAACTGCGGTACAGCTCGGTCGCTCAGGCTTAGCAGTACCATCACCCGGAGAGGGGGGCGACGGCTCCCTTCTCCACCCAAAAAGGGATGGCAAAATGTTCGTCGTTCACTGGAGCAACTGGGGTCCGCGGATCAGCGGGATGTACGAATCCTGTAAGAATCAGTGCAAGTATGAGAACCGCGCCGGCATCCGATCGGAGCTTGCCATTTCCTACGAAGCCACCCCAACGGCAGAGAGGAACGACAAGGGTTTCCTTCCGATCACCTGGGAAGAGGCGAAAAAAGCCGACGTTTGGGTCCTCCATTCTGCTTTTCCCGATGATGCGGAAATGAAGAAGGAGCAGGCCAAGAAGGTCACAGTGGCAGTGCTGCACGGACCGACTGAGCACATGGTTTTTAAAGAGTGGGAGAAGGTGAGCGATTCGTTCAACCTGCATGTGAACCTGCTCTGGAAGATGGATGCCACGGTTTGTATCAACACCCACGAGTACGATGTCATGAAGTTGTACGACGAGAAAGTGGGACGCTGCCGGTATATCCCGAACAGCATTGACCTGGAAGACATGGAAGGGACGGCGCCGTGGCTGTATGAGGACCACCCGGCGATTCTCTCCTGCGATACTCCGCGGGTGGAGAAGCTGCCCCTTCATATCATCTGGGCGATGCCATACGTGATGGAGAAGATCCCCGAAGCAAGGCTGAACGTATTTTCCCTGTTGCTTGAGCCGATCGGGATGTGGCGAAACGTCTTCGTCCGGAGCCACAAAAGAGCCCTGGAAACAGCCTGCGAGAACATCCAGTTGGCAAACAACAACCTGAAGCCGTTCCAGGCGGGGGCGGATATCGGGTTCAACAACAACTATTCCGGCATTGCAAGCCGGGTGACGATGGAGATGATGGCCTTTGGCGTCCCCGTCGTCAGCTACAATGGGGAATATACGAAATATCACGCCAAGCCCTTTGATCTTCATTCCATCGCAGAGCAGATCGAAAGATGCTGGAACGACCTGAAGGCTCCTGGAAGTACGCTGAGGGAAGAAACGCTTCAGTATGCCAGGGAGAACTTCGATAGGGGGAAACATGTTGCAACGTACATTGAACTTTATAACGAGCTACTTGCCAAGAAGTAGGAGCGCGAACATGGATACGAAACCGATCACTTTTGTAGTCACCACTGCCGTGTCCTTCGGTGACGATGGAGACTGGCGCAGGAAGGTAAGAGCAGTCAGATCCACGATCAAAGAGGCGATAAATAAAGATCAGGACTTCAAGATCCTGAAGATGGAAAGCAGGGAAGAGTAAGATGCCCGGCTATCTCAGCACGAGCTTTGACCCGAACGAGGCGGCGGCGGCAAGCGACCTTGCTTCAAGCGCGTCTGATGCTGCGTCAAGGGCCATCGGGTATGCTTCCGGAGCGAGTGATGCCGCGTCTGCTGCTGCGGTAAAGGCCGCAAGGGCTTCAAGCAAGATCGCAGCGAACTCTTCCGCATGGGGAGGGGCCATCGTCCCCGATGCTTCCGAGACAGCCAAAGGGAAAATTGAGATCGCAACGCTCAGCGAGGCATTGCTTGGAACTGATGCAGTCAGGGCACTTACTCCGGCTGGCCTGAAGCACGTCCTTGATAACAGGGCTCCCACCCCGTGGCCTGCGTATCATGTCCATAGCACCTGGCAATATACCAACAAGCTGGGCGCGTCTGTAACGTGGAAAGTCGAGCCCGATTCAGTTTTGGTTAACAATGGGGGCTGTTACTCACTTGATACGGGGCTCTTTACAGCACCTGTGAAGGGTCTTTATGATTTTGCCATCACCGTGCAGCTCCTCGGCATTTTGGCAGCGCACGTTGGGTTTTATTTGTACCTCATGACAACCCAAAAAAATTACATCCACGATACCGTTCTTGCCAGTCAACAGCATCGGCGTACCTATGCCCTGCATGAAAACGTACTGAGCGTGCCGATGGATTCCGGGGATACCGCCTACTGGCTTTGCAAGGTTTCTCCCAGCACTCAAGTTGTTGATGTGTATGGAGAGGCAGTGAATATCTACACAAGAATCATGGGGCATCTTGTCTGCAAGGTGGATTAGGAGTGGCAGATGGAACTATCTGAAGAAGACCGAGCTGTGCTGGCCCATGTAGTTGTCAACGTGGACGAATGGGTTGCAAACGCGATTGCCGTGGTAGGCGAGACAGCAGTGACTGAGAAAATCGACTCGTATCGAGCCGAGTACCTGCAGGCTGTTCAGTTGCCGGACTACAAGGCGCGGGCAGACCGCGATGAAGACATCACCGTGCGATCAGAGGATATTGAGTGAAATGGGCAATCCGCTCGTAATCCAAGAAGAAGATGACAGCGTCGTTACTGTCCGGGAGACGGACGATGTCACAATCATCACCAGCCCAGGAGGGGCGGGAGCTGGTCGTCAGTTTCGAGACATCATCAACTACGACGGGGGCCACGCGGGCACGCACTATGGAGACCTGATGCATCTTGATGGTGGGGGAGCAGCCAATGGCAGTCGTTATTCAATTTAGACGGGACAATGCCGCTGACTGGACAGCCGAAAATCCTATACTTGCAGAAGGTGAAATCGGGGCTGAGCTCGACACCGATCTGTTCAAGATAGGCAACGGGACAACAGCCTGGAATGCTCTGCCTTATGCCCAGCGTGGCCTGAAAGGGGATAAGGGCGATAAAGGCGACACAGGCGCGACTGGCGCTGACTCCACTGTCCCAGGATCGAAAGGCGACAAGGGAGACAAGGGGGATCAAGGCGATATCGGTTTCACTGGAAATACTGGGGGGCGCGGAGCCGACGGGTACACGCCAATCAAGGGCATTGACTACCTCGACGGTGCTCCGGGGCTCCCCGGTGATGACGGCGCAGACGGAAGAACCGTTCTCAATGGGGTCGGTTCACCTGCCAGTGATCTCGGATTGACTGGCGATTTCTACTTGGACACAGCCGTTACCAGGATTTATGGCCCCAAGAACGGCACAGACTGGGGGACAGGAGTGTCGCTGATTGGCCTCACGGGGACTGACGGAAAAACCGTACTGAACGGAAGCGGCGCTCCCGGAGCAGGATTTGGCGTTAATGGCGACTTCTATATCGATACCAGCAATTCCGATATCTACGGCCCGAAGACGGGAGGTGCCTGGGGATCTCAGACGAGTCTGGTTGGTCCCACGGGCGCGGATTCGACTGTCCCTGGGTCAAAGGGCGACAAGGGCGATCCCGGTCCCCCGGGGGCGGATTCAACCGTTCCAGGACCACGGGGTGAAGTCGGTCCGGCTGGGGCGGACTCAACCGTTCCCGGACCACAAGGGGATAAGGGAGACAAAGGCGATCCGGGTAGTGTCGCCGGCAGCTTCGGGGTTTCGATAGATGGAGCAGGGCAGTCGATTAGCATAGGGGTCAAGCAATACCTGATCATGCCTTTCGCCTGCACGATTACCGGGTGGCATCTTGTCGGCAGTCCGCAAGGGACCGTCGTTCTGGATGTCTGGAAAAAGGCGGGAGCCGTTCCCACGGTAGCCGACTCCATTACTGGAACGGAAAAGCCGTCTCTTTCCTCAGCGGAGATGAATAGCGACACCAACCTGTCTACGTGGGCAATGAGTGTCTCGGCTGGTGACGTTATCGCTTTCAATGTCGATTCGTGCGCTAGGTGCCAGAAACTCACCCTGACGATAGCGGCGACAAAATAGGAAGGTTATCATTATGTCCAGCTGGAAATCATACCACTTCAAGACGCCGTCGTTAAACGGAAGTGTCACGCACCAGTTCTACGAATATCTCAAGACGTTTCTTGCGGCACAAGGCTGGGAACTCCATGATTCGTATGGGGCGCAAAGGTGCAAATACACGTTTACAGGCGGTAATGTATTCTCGACAAACGAGACAATAACATTAGACGGCCTTGTGTACACAATGAAGGCGACCCTTACGGGAGCCGACATGGAGGTACTGATTGGCGCCAATCTTGCCGCCTCTTTAGCAAATTTTGCGTTGGCCATTAATCGTACAGATCCAGTCACCAACAATGGGGTCAAGTACAAATGTGCGGCTGCTCATCCAACTTTTGAGTGCACATCCTACAATAGCACCACTGTTGTAGTCGAATGGAGAGCCGGAACCGGGAGTTGTGCAGGGAATGTTGCGAACAATAACGACACAAACTCTTGGTCTTCATGGAGTGGAATCCAAGTATGGGGGACAGAGGCCAATACTGTCTGGAAATCGAGGGGGGAGTCCGGCCTTGAACCATACGGGTATGTTCACCTAAGAGTGGAGCCAACTGTCCTGCGTTATGACGCATATCAGTATTGGGATGCAACGGCTCATACCGGGACGAGAAAGCAATATGACCCCAATGGTTATTGGTATCTCAACCAGTTCAACACCACGTATGAATCTCATATCGCCGGCGACAAAGACATAATCTACATAAACTGTCGGACTGTAAATGCATCTACGGTCGAGATGTTCTGCGCGGCCTGGGGACACCTTCCCAAAAGATTCTTCCCGGATCTTATTCAGACGACAGATGCCATCGTCGCGGGAAGCAACGTAAGCATCCCTGTGACGGACTCCTCGAAAGTCCCATCAACTGGTGGTTTCTTCCAAATCCTTGGTGTTGCCGGAGAAGGGTGCGACAAGCTGAAGGTTGCTTCGCTTCCAGATGCTACGCATATTGTCGTTGAAACCCTTCCTCGCAATTATGCTTCAGGGGCAACAATAGGTCTCCCAGCGTCCACATTCTTTTCGTGCCATGGTTATACGAATAGTGGCTATCAAACTCCTTTCCCTACTTCGCATTTCGCAGATGCAGGGCTGACTGTCGGGACTGGACGCAATGCCATTGCCACCATCGATATGAGAAGCACCAATGCGTTTTACGGGAAACAAGTTATGACCCCCTTTTACTTTCTCTCGAATGGGCAGCCAGCTATCGGGTGGATTGATAAGGGTATTTTTTACAACTCTTGTCCTACACACCATGATGTCTCAGTTGCGAATGACGACGGGTCAATCGTAACAGCCAATATCTTGGCAACAGCCGCAACGAATCTGAGCATTACAGACAGCACGAAAAGTTGGATCACGGATCAGTTCAAAGATAAATACGTGGTCCTCGTCGGAGGGACCGGAATAGGCCAGGTCAGAAGAATCTCTGGGAACGACGGCACAACAATCACCATTGACTATGCTTGGTACACCAACCCGGATACGACTACGACGTTCCGTGTGTATGACAGGGTTTACCGATATCTCACAACATTCCCATTTGCCGCTAACGGAATGTTGATAACGCACACGAACGTCCCGACATAGAGAGGAAGATATGGCTTTTGTCGTCGTTCAGCATACGACACTCCCGGAAACAAGCTGGGAAGGATTATTTGGGCTTTTTAGTGATTATTCAACGCTCGTCATTCGTGACTGGGCATGGGATCTGATCAACTATTATCCTGCTGAACCGTTAGATCTCTTTAACAAGGGTGGTGCCACCGCTGCAGTTGCTGGTGGTGCTGCGGCGTGGGTGGCTTAATGTTTAAGGAAAAGGGATGAGCCTCTTCAACCACATAAACCTCGGAGACCTCCAAAGTTACGTTTATCTTGAGGGGACGATCAAGGCTGTCTACCTTGAAACCGCTGGGGTTGCCGTAGCGAAGTGGGATACGGCGGACGTTGAGTACGAGAACAAGAAGATCTTCTGTAACGCGCCAGTTCGGTATCACTGCCAGAAGACCGGGATCGATCGCGCCAACGGGGCAATCGTTGATGGGGCCAAGGGGTTCGGTGTGGGCGACAAGGTGATCCTTATGGCGAAGATTGGGACAACTCCAGGCAAGGGCGAGGAGTACGAGAAGATGTACGTCGTCGCGCACCGCGATGGAGCTGTTCCCTGCGCCTACAACTACCTTTTCATCAGGATAGGCGCCGCTGACCTATCGCCCCTCGTTCCGCCCTTTGGAGTGTGGCGGGACGGTCTGTACGCCGTGACGAACGTGAACGATCATCCGAATGAATACTGCACAGTTTGGGACGCGGCGAAGGGATCAGCGGCCACCGTCTATAATCCTCTATCAGGTGTGCCCTACGTCTTCCCCGTGTCCATAGAGGACTTCAAACCGGCACTTGATTACTACAGATTCGCTGATGAAGAACTCTTTACCCTTGGTTCGCAGGGCGATGACCAGAGCCAGGAGGCCGGGTTTACGCCGGACTGGCTCTCTGATTTCCAGGGCAACAAGATCCGGGAGGGAGTGCAGCCGAGCGCTTGGTGGACCTCTTATGACATCTATGCGAACCCCATCTTCAACTTACTGGCGAATACCTCGCTGGCACTTTTCACCGACAGCGCCGGGGCTGGTGATGGGACCTTCGCAAAGGCGATGGAGAAGTTCAACGCAGGGAAGGAAAACATCCTGAAATGGAAAGCTGCAAGCCCACTGGCCTTCAACGATGATACGCGCAGCTTTGACGTGAAGGGCTCAGGTACGACAGAAGAGATGCCTCCTGAACTCCAGACCCGGCTTCAGGAGCTTCAGGTCAAGATAGGCCAGATGAACGACCTGATCGGGACCCTTGACTTGACCAAGATCGCCAGGTGGAATGAACTCTCTGGGACAATCCCCCTGACAGATCCCGCCCTTCAGGCCGAACTCGTCGCGCTTTCAGCAGACCAGATAATCGTCAAATACCGGGCCTACCAGAGCATAAGGGATACCGCGCAGGCGGAGGTAGACAGCATCCTCGGAACGAGTTCCTTCACCCCCTGGGAGATCGCTAACGACAAGGACGGGAACCCCCTTAAGGGAAGTTCCTATCACATGCAGAACGCTTACGGAGAAGATGAAATATGGGTGTGCGGGAAGAATGTCTATGGCGGGCTCGTGGTCAATGCTTGCGATGCCGCATGGAAATTTGTGCGCCTGAGTGCCATCCCGCCCTACATACCCATTGCCGTACCCTCCCCTGGGGGAAGTCTCTCCCTTGCAGAAATCTCTCTTATGGTGGCATCCAGCATTACGACCGCTGATGACAACAATATCTTCAGTTACGGCACGTTGAAGAGGGTAAACGATGGCGGCTTTCATCGGACAACCCACCCGGCGCTAAAGACAACAGGCATCGGATCGTTCCGGATGACGCAAAATCCAATCCCTTTATCTCCCCTGGAGCCGACATTCATTACCGCGATGAACTCCCGCTTAGAGCACATCGACGTTTGGCACAGGTACGACAACTGGATGAACAGCTTCCAGTACTCGTGCGCGACGTGGGGTGTGGATAGGACCTGGTGGTTCAAAAGCAACGCCGAGCAGTGGAGGATAAAGGCCACCTTCATTGATACGCCGATCGGCAGCATGTGGCAGGCGGCTCCAGGATGGGAAGCCGCGATTTGGTATATGAGCGGGCTCAGTTTCAGCCCAGGTAATATAACGGCAAGAAGGGACCTTCCTGTAAACACTCACTTTACCAGGCAAACGAAGCACAGCCGGCGTGTCATCAGCCAGATTTACATCGTGCAGAGACAGGCCGTGACGATGTTCGAGAACCCTGCATTGACCACTGTAAGGCAAGAAATAAACAAGGGGATCTATGATCACCTTGACCTGGCGTCGATCAAATACGTGGGCGGAGTCGATTATGACGCCATGACGCTGGAACAGAAAAAAGCCGCGGTCTCAGACAGGGTCTATCTCCGGTCTAAATATCCCGGAGAGGTCGGGTATAATCCGTCCTCCGCCCTGCGGTCAAACCGGAACGAAGTGGAGATCATGGCGGCCTGTGATCTTTATTCGACCCTGAAGACAACCTTCGGCCAGTGCAATCCAAGCAAGCAGATTAGGAATGGCCTTCTTGAATACGAGATCCAAAAGCTCATCGATCGTCATTATACCAACTCCGGCCTCGGTCTAAAGGATTTCTCTGCCTTCAACCTTGAAGCGAGGATCGCGTAATGCTGTTATTTGCAGATGGATTTGAGACATTCAGCCCTTACGACCTCTGGAGAAAGTGGGGATTTTGCTCCTGGTATGGACCTGGGACTTCCACGAGTATCGTTCGACCCATAATCGTGCACGGGGACGACACGACATTTTCTCCAGCAAAGCCATACGCCAGGAGAGCTAGTGGTAGGGCGATACAGGGGACGAAGTATTCGCTTTTGACCCCTATTAAACCGTCCCGGACAGTCTTCGTCGGACTTGCGTTTCGTAGAGCCTCACTTTCGGGACCTGTCACAATCACG
>DNYO01000193.1:0-551 GCA_003506795.1 Deltaproteobacteria bacterium | reverse complement strand
TTATATCCAGGCCGGGATGACGCTTATGGGTAATGTTGTCGCTCAACCGCAGGCATGGGCGGAGGTCCGGCTAGGAAGCCGGGGTGAGAGATTGGTGTTTAGCAACATCATGACTGCTGATGAATCGGGGTCGAATTCGTCGTTTCTCATCAATGCTATAAAAATTGTACCAGGAGTGCCGAGTTATTATTCCATATACACCGGGGCCGTGATTGGTCTGGATGATGTCTATATCTGCAATGACGAGGGGGAGTTTAACAACACCTTCCTGGGGAACGTCAGTGTCAGGCGCGTATCGGTTTCTGGTGACGGAACNNCCCGCTCTTCATCCCATGGGAAACATTTGCCAATGACTACCTCGAATTGGAAGAGAGAGGTGATCGACAGTTGATGCGCTTCAATTCTCTTGGTGCCCAAGGATCTACCTCCAAGGTCTATGGTGCCATCCTTCATACACTCTTGAAACCTCGATATCGGGACACTCCGAACACTCTCAAGGCTGTAAGGAGATTCGGGACTGAAGAGCTGGTCGAAAGTAAGCCGATGGACGC